>CACWWM010000099.1 GCA_902764565.1 uncultured Eubacteriales bacterium | reverse complement strand
AGGCGGCGGAGCTTTGCGCACACCTCCTCTTCGGTTTTCATGGTGAAATAACCCACGTAGGCCGGGTCGGCGTACTGGATGAATTGCCCGTCCATCCAGTAATGGCCCGGGGGGAAGGGCAGAATGGTTTCACACAGGCTCATCAGGTTTTTGGGCTCGCTGGCGAAGGCCCACTCGCCGTCGGAAAGCCTGCCGTAATACAGGGGCCGGATGCCGATGGGGTCCCGGGCGGCAATCAGCTTCTTCTGCGTGCCGTCGTAGAGCAGCAGGGCAAATTCCGCGTCCAGGGTCTTGAACATTTCCACGCCGTATTCGTGATAGAGGGGCAGCAGGATCTCGCAGTCGGACTGGCTGTGCAGCTCGTACTTGGCAAGCAGCCGATCCCTGAGGGGACGGAAGCCGTACAATTCGCCGTTGCAGACTACGGCGTCCCCGTTCATGCGGAAGGGCTGCATGCCCCGGTCGTCCAGGCCCATGATGGCCAGACGATGGAAGCCCAGGTACCCGATGGGGATTTTTTCAAACCGGCTCATGTCCGGCCCGCGGGACACGGTGCGTTCAAAGCACGTTTTCAGGGTTTCAGGGTCGATCTGTTTGCTGGTTACGCCGAAAATGGAACACATAAAAGGCACCTCCGTTTATTGTGCGGCCATCATCCTATGATTTCAGGACGAAGGCCGCCGCTCCGTGGTGCCACCTGATTTGCTTCTTTGTCAGGCTCTTGGGATCGCCATTGGTCCCGCTAAGCCCTGGCGGCTGTAACGTGCCGCCCTTACGCCGCCCCTACTTGCCATCGGCTTTCAGTTTGGGCTTGGAAGGGTTCTTCGCCTGACCGCTCATACGGAATTCTCACCGGCTACCGCTCTCTTGGATGCCGCCGCATCAGGTTACTTTGCTTCCGCAACGCTTTGGTGTGAAATTTGCGGGCATTGTAGCACAGCCTTTTCCACTTTGTCAAGAGGAAAAAATGGAAAAACATTCAGAAAACAGAGAAACAATTGCAGAACAATTTATTTTTCTGAAAGTTATTGACTTTGCCGTGAAAGAATGTTATAGTTTCCGCGACAAGGCAAAGGGGTCATGTCAAAAGGCCCGATTTGCCTGTTTTTTTATTTTTGAAGGAGGCGTGCATCATGAGCAAGTACACCAAGGAAGATATCATCCGCATGGTACGGGAAGACGACGTGGAATTCATCCGCATGCAGTTTACCGATATTTTCGGCCAGTTGAAGAACGTGGCCATCACCGCCAGCCAGATCGAAAAGGCGGTCAATAATGAAATCATGATCGACGGCAGCTCCATCGAAGGCTTCGTGCGCATCAATGAAAGCGACCAGTACCTGCGGCCCGATCTGGATACCTTCGCCATTCTGCCCTGGCGGCCCCAGCACGGCAAGGTGGCCCGCCTGATCTGCGACGTGTACAACCCGGACGGCACGCCCTTCGCCGGCGATCCCCGCGGGGTGCTCAAGAAGGTGCTGAAGAAAGCCGCTGACATGGGCTATTCCTTCAACGTGGGCCCTGAAATGGAATTCTTCCTCTTCCAGACCGACGAGGAAGGCCGCCCCACAACTACCACGGGCGACGAAGCGGGCTACTTTGACCTGGGCCCCCTGGATCACGGTGAAAGCACCCGCCGCGAAATCTGCATGAGCCTGGAGCAGATGGGCTTTGAAATCGAGGCCAGCCACCACGAAGTGGCCGCCGGTCAGCACGAGATCGACTTTAAGTACGCCGACGCCCTGACCGCCGCCGACAACATCATGACCTTCAAGCTGGCCGTCAAGACCCTGGCCCAGAAGAACGGCCTGCACGCCACCTTCATGCCCAAGCCCGTGTTCGGCATCAACGGCAGCGGCATGCACACCAACATGAGCCTGTTCAAGGACGGCAGGAACGTGTTTGCCGATCCCGCCGGCAATAAGGGCCTGAGCAAGGAAGCCTATGCTTTCATCGCGGGCATCCTGGCCCACGTGCGCGGCATGGCGGCGGTGACCAATCCCCTGGTGAACAGCTACAAGCGCCTGGTGCCCGGCTACGAAGCGCCCTGCTATCTGGCCTGGAGCGCCAGCAACCGCAGCGCCCTCATCCGCATCCCCGCCGCCCGCGGCATGGGCACCCGCGTGGAGCTGCGCTGCCCCGACCCCAGCTGCAACCCCTACCTGAACATGGCGGTGTGCCTGGCAGCCGGTTTGGATGGCATTGAAAAGGGCCTGACCCCGCCGGACGAAATCACCGAAAACATCTTTGCCATGGACGCTCCCACCCGCGAGGCCAAGGGCATCAAGTCCCTGCCCGGAACCCTGAAGGAAGCCATCGAATGCCTGAAGGCTGATCCCGTGATCTGCGCCGCTTTGGGCGATCACGTGCTTTCCCAGTACGTGGAGGGCAAGGAAAAGGAATGGGACGCCTACCGCACCCACGTGAGCAAGTGGGAAATTGACCGGTATATCGTGATGTACTGATGCGCCGTCCCGGAAACGCCCCGACGCTTTCCGGAGCCGAAGGGGCAGGAGGAAAGGAGGCACACCATGAAGCGCATTGTGATCGCGGCCAGCACGGAAACCAACCGGGAGCATTTGACGAGGATTTTGAACGGGGCGGGCTTTCAGGTGTTCCGTTCCTGTGCTTCCGGCGGCGAGGTGCGGCGGGCGGTGAACCAGGCGGGGGACTGTCTGGTGATCCTCTTCGGCGCGCTGCCGGACTGTCTGGTGGACGAGCTGGCCTGGGATATTCAGCAGGACGCGCAGATTTTGCTGCTGGCGCGGCCCGAACTGCTCGTCCGCTGCGAGCATCCCCGCCTGTTCAAGCTGGAAGCGCCCTGCCCCGGCAGTGCCCTGACGGCGGCGGTGGATATGCTGTCCCAAATGCAGCGAATGCAGATGCCCCGCCGGGAGGGCCAGGATAAAGAAACTGTGGAAAAGGCCAAGCGCCTGCTGATGGAACAAAAGGGGCTCACGGAACCGGAAGCCCATCGGGAAATGCAGCAGTATGCCATGCGCCACGGCATAAAGATGGCCGATTATGCCAGACAAATCTTAGAAACATCGTAAGTGTTCGGACGAAAAGGGGAAAAGGACACTTTCAGTTAGCGTTGAGCGTGGAGATCATATCGTGTTTAATACAGGAGAAGCCTATATGATTGACCATATAAATCTCAACTCCCAACTCTTAACTCTCCACTCTCCCGCTTGTCTAAAGTGTTCTTGCATTGCCTTTTGCCCGAACAATCCCCAAACGTCAACGAGGACGGAGGAATGACCATGGTGGATCAGCAATATCCGCTTTATCACCCGGATATGGAGCATGACGCCTGCGGCGTCGGCGCCATCGTGGATTTAAGCGGCAAAGCCACCCACCGCACCGTAGACCAGGCGCTTTCCATTGTGGAGCGCCTGGCCCACCGGGCGGGCAGCGACGCTTTGGGCACCACGGGCGACGGCGTGGGCATCATGACCCAGCTTCCCCACGCCCTGTTCGCCGCCTGGGCCCAGGAGGAAGGCATTCCCCTGGGCAGCCCCGGCGACTACGGCGTGGGTATGTTTTTTTTGCCGGAAGACGAGGTGGGCGTGCGCAATATCTGCCGCATTTTCGAGCAGCTGGCCGCCGCCGAAGCCATTCCCGTATTGGGCTGGCGGGACGTGCCCTGCCATCCCGCCCAGCTGGGGGCCGGCGCGCGCCGCACCATGCCCCGCATCCGCCAGTGTTTTTTGAAGCGTCCCGCATTCGCTGCCGCCGGGCAGGATTTTGACCGGCGGCTCTATGTTTTGCGCCGGGTGTTTGAAAAGCAGGATACCGATACCTATATCTGTTCCCTGTCCTGCCGCACCATCGTGTATAAGGGCATGATGCTGGTGAACCAGCTTCGTTCCTTCTATGACGATTTGCAGGACGTGCGCTACTGCTCCCGGATGGCCATGGTGCATTCCCGGTTTTCCACCAACACCTTCCCCTCCTGGAGCAAGGCCCATCCCCAAAGGATGCTGCTGCACAACGGGGAAATCAACACCATCCGGGGCAATCACGACCGCATGAAGGCCCGGGAAGAAACCATGCGTTCTTCTGTTATGGGCGCGGAAATGGCCCGGGTGCTGCCCGTGGTCACGGAAGGCGGCAGCGACAGCCAGATGCTGGACAATACCCTGGAATTTCTTGCGATGAACGGTTTTCCCCTGCCGTTGGCGGGCATGATTTTGCTGCCCGAACCCTGGCAGGGCCAGAAGCGGGATACGCCCTGGCGGGATCTGTACCGCTATTACGCCGCCATGATGGAGCCCTGGGACGGCCCGGCGGCCATCCTGTATTCCGACGGGGACACGGTGTGCGCCTCTCTGGACCGGAACGGCCTGCGCCCCCTGCGCTGCGCCCTGACGGACGACCGGCGGCTGATCCTGTCCTCCGAAGCGGGGGTGCTGTTTGAAGAAAACGCCCATATCCTGCGCCGCTGGAAGCTGAAATCCGGCGACGTGCTGGAAGCCGACCTGCGCACCGGGGCGCTGACGGAAAGCGAAGCGCTGAAAACCCGCTTTTCCTCCCTGCACCCCTACGGGGAATGGATGCGCGGCCTGATCCGCATGGAGGATCTGCCAAAGCAGGCGCAGCGGGATCAGCCGTTGGATGAAACGGAAAGAACCCGCCTCTGCAAAGCCTTCCATTATACCTGGGAGGACGTGCGGGACGTGATTCTGCCCATGGCGAAGAACGGCGCGGAGCCCATCGGCTCCATGGGCGCGGACGAACCGCTGGCAGCCTTATCGAAAACCCATCCCGCTTTGTTTGATTACTTCCGGCAGCGCTTCGCCCAGGTGACCAACCCGCCCATCGACGCCCTGCGGGAGGAAATCAAAACCGACTGCTCCATTTATATCGGCGACGACGGAAACCTTTTGGGCGCGGGGCCGGATAACTGCACCGTGCTGGAGCTGAATACCCCCGTTTTGACGGAGGAAGAATTGGCCCGCGTCCGGGCCATCCGCCATCCGGCTTTTGCCGTGCGCACGGTTTCTCTTTTATATGAAAGCAGTCAATCCCTGCGGCAGGCGCTGGAAGCGTTCTTCGCCGCCTGCGATCAGGCGTGCCGGGACGGCGTCAACATCCTGATCCTCTCCGACCGGGGCGTGGACGAAAACCGTTTGGCGATTCCCTCCCTGCTGGCGGTATCGGCCCTGGAACAGCACTTGATCGGCATGAAAAAGCGCACGGCGGTGTCCGTGATTCTGGAAAGCGGCGAACCGCGCGACGCCCACCAAATGGCGCTGCTCATCGCCTACGGGGCCCGGGCTGTGAATCCTTATTTAGCCCATGCATGCGTGCGGGCCCTGTGCGAGCAGGGGCAAATCGAAAAAGCCCCCGAAAGCGCCGTCGCCGATTACAACAAGGCGCTGACTGCCGGGGTGCTGAAAATCGCCTCCAAAATGGGAGTGTCCACCCTGCAGGCCTACCAGAGCGCCCAGCTATTCGAGGCCGTGGGCCTGGATAAGCAGTTTGTGGATCGTTATTTTACCAATACGCCCGCCGTTTTGGGCGGCACGGATTTGAGCAAGGTGGAGGCGGACAGCCGTTACCACTACGCCGCCGCCTTTTACGAACCCCAGCCCGCGGGCCTGCCCAGCGTGGGCGTGCATAAGCTTCGTGCGGGGGAGGGGGCGGAAGAGCATCTGTATGCCCCCGAAACCATCCACCTTTTGCAGCAGGCCGTGTGGACAGACGACAAGGCGCTGTTCGACCGGTACGCCGCCCGGGTGGAAAACGAGGGCCCCCGCACCATCCGTTCCATGCTCACCTTCCGCTTTGAAGCCTGCCGGGAAATCCCCCTGGAGGAAGTGGAAAGCGCGGAGAGCATCGTCAAGCGCTTCCGCACCGGGGCCATGAGCTACGGCTCCATTTCCCAGGAGGCCCACGAGTGCATGGCGAAGGCGATGAACCATTTGGGCGGCTGTTCCAACAGCGGCGAGGGCGGCGAGCTGCCCGAACGCTTCGGCACGGCCCTCAATTCCGCCATCAAGCAGGTGGCCTCCGGCCGCTTCGGCGTGACGCGGGAATACCTGCTTTCCGCCAAGGAAATTCAAATCAAAATGGCCCAGGGGGCCAAGCCCGGCGAGGGCGGCCACCTGCCGGGGGCCAAGGTGACGGACAGCGTGGCGAAAACCCGCTGCTCCACGCCCGGCATTTCCCTCATTTCCCCGCCGCCCCACCACGATATTTACTCCATCGAGGATTTGGCGGAGCTGATCTACGATCTGCAATGCGCGGCGGAGCAGGCGAAAATCACGGTGAAGCTGGTGTCCTCCACGGGCGTTGGCACCATTGCCAGCGGCGTCGCCAAGGCCGGGGCGGGGGGCATCCTTATTTCCGGCGGCGAGGGCGGCACCGGGGCCGCGCCCCTTTCCAGCGTGCATCACGCGGGCCTACCCTGGGAAATCGGCCTGGCCGAAGCCCATCAGGTGCTGTGCCGCAACCGGCTCCGCCAGAAAGTGACCCTGGAAACGGACGGCAAGCTCATGACCGGCCACGACGTGGCCGTGGCCCTGCTGCTGGGTGCGGAAGAATTCGGCTTTGCCACGGCGCCCCTCATCACCATGGGCTGCCGCATGATGCGGGTGTGCCATTTGGGCACCTGCCCCTTCGGCATCGCCACCCAGAACCCCGAGCTGCGCAAGCGCTTCGCGGGCAAGCCGGAATATATCGAAAGATTCATGCTGTTCATCGCGGAGCAGCTTCGGGAAATCATGGCGAAGCTGGGCGCCCGCACCGTGAACGAACTGGTGGGCCGGGGCGATCTGCTGAAAATGAAGCCGGACGCCGCCCTGGATTTGTCCGATCTCATCGGCTTCTCCCGGAACACCCATTTCCAGCCGGAAGCCAAACACGATTTCCATTTGAACGAGCGCACCGACGCCCGGCTGTTCCAGCAGCACGTCACCCTCACCACCACCGACCGGGCCTTCGGCACCCTGCTGAAGGGCAGCCGGACCGTTCAGGCCCAGGGCTGCGGCGGCCAGTCCTTCGGCGCGTTCCTGCCCCAGGACAAGCACATCACCCTGTACGGCGTGGCCAACGATTACGTGGGCAAGGGCCTGTCCGGCGGTTCCATCGCCGTTTGCCCGCCTGTGGACAGCGTGTGGCTTGCGGAAGATACCCTCATCGGCAACGTGGCCCTGTACGGGGCGACCAGCGGCTTCGCGTTCATCGCGGGCATGGCGGGGGAACGCTTCGCCGTGCGCAATTCCGGGGCCTGGGCCGTGGTGGAGGGCGTGGGGGATCACGGCTGCGAGTACATGACCGGGGGCCGGGTGGCCGTGCTGGGCCCGGTGGGCGATAACTTCGCCGCGGGCATGAGCGGCGGCGTGGCCTGGGTGCTGGACGAAAACGACAAACTGAAAGAACGGCTGAACACCGGGCACGTGAAAATCTACCCCGTATCCCCGGAGCAGGCGGGAGAGCTGCAAAGGCTTCTGCAAATGCACGAAAAGGCCACCGGTTCCCGGAAAGCCAAGGAAATCCTGCGGGATTTCGACGCCTGGCTGCCCAGGTTCCGGGCGGTGATCTCCGACGAATATTTGGCCTATCTGAAAGGGGCGTGACGGTATGGGCAAAGCCACCGGATTTCTGGAATATCCCCGCACGGAAAACCCGTACCGGGACGAACAGGCAAGGCTTGGGGATTTTGACGATCTGCACGCCGCCCAGCCCGTGGACGCAAGGCGCTGCCAGGCGGCCCGCTGCATGAACTGCGGCGTGCCCTTCTGCCAGTCCGATTTCGGGTGCCCCCTGCACAACCTGATCCCGGAATGGAACGA
>CACWWM010000098.1 GCA_902764565.1 uncultured Eubacteriales bacterium | reverse complement strand
GGGCAAGCGCCTGTTCATCGACGTGGAGCGCGCCCGGCATCTGCGGCTGCTGGTGAACGGGGAGGAAATCCCGCCGTACAATCCGCCCTCTATCAGCACGCCTTACGTGTTTGAAGTGACCGGGAAACTGTGCGGCGACGATCAGATCGTGTTCCTGTCGGACAACAGCTATCCCGGCTGGCCCCGGGACGCCATGGTGTATGCCTCCGCCGCCTCCGACGAAACGCAGACCAACTGGAACGGGCTGCTGGGGTATTTCCGGCTGCGGGCGGAGGAAAAGAATTTCATTTCCCATGTGCGCATTTATCGGGACGAGGAAGAAGAAAACGGCCTGAACGTCTGCGTGGAGATCGACGCTGAAACGGAGGCGGAAGGGCTGAGGCTGGAAAGCCCCGCCCTGTCCGGCGATGGAAAGCGATTTGTTCAGGAGCGGATTCATCCGGGCAGGCATGAATACTGGTACAGCGGCCTTGGCATGGATGCACGTTCGGATGTGAAAAAGTGGGACGCCGGTGAAGGAAACCTGTACCCCTTCACCGTTGCGCTGGACGGCGGAGACAGTAAAACTTTTTCCTTCGGTTTGCGGGATTTTGAAGTCAAGGACGGGTATTTCACGCTGAACGGCCGCCGATTCTTCCTGCGTGGGGAGGCCAACTGCGCCGTGTTCCCGGAAACGGGCTATCCGCCCATGAACAAGGACGCCTGGAAAGCCATTTTGCAAAAATACCGGGATTACGGGGTCAACTGCATGCGCTTTCACAGCCATTGCCCGCCGGAAGCCGCCTTTGCCGCCGCCGACGAAATGGGCATGCTCATGCAGCCGGAGCTTTCCCATTGGGACCCGGAACACGCCTTTGCCACGGAGGAAGCCCGCGCCTATTACAAAACGGAGTTTTTGGGCATTCTGGATATGCTGGCGAATCATCCCTCTTTCGTGATGCTCACCTTCGGCAACGAGCTGCACGCGGACACGGCGGGCCATGCTTTCATGGATGAATTGCTGGCGCTGGGCCGGGGAAAAGACAAAACCCGCCTGTACGCCAACGCTTCCAACTGCCATTACGGCGCTTTAGGCCCCGACCCGCAGAGCGATTTCTTCACCACCGCCGATATTCCGGGCCATCACCTGCGGGCCACCTCCGCCGATTGCCGGGGATGGCTGAACCAGGACGGCCCCGATTTCCGGGTGGATTATCAGGCGGGGGCCGAAACGATCCGGAAACAGTCCGGCCAGCCCTTTTTCTCCTTCGAGGTGGGGCAGTACGAAGTGCTGCCGGACTTTGAGGAAATTGTCGAATACAAGGGCGTAACCAGCCCGGAAAATTTGAAGCACATACAGAAGAAGGTGCGGGCCGCCGGGATGGAGGCGGATTGGAAGAAGCAGGTGGAAGCCACGGGAGAGCTGTCCCTGCTCTGCTACCGGGCCGAGGTGGAAGCCGCTCTGCGCACAGAAGGATACAGCGGCATTTCCCTGCTGGGCATTCAGGATTTTCCCGGCCAGGGCACGGCCCTGGTGGGCATGATGAACGCCCATTTGCAGGCCAAGCCCTATGCTTTCGCCCGGCCCGAACGCTTCCGGGCTTTCTTCCGGGATTCCCTGCCCCTGGCCCTGCTGCCCCGGGTAACGTATACCGCGGGGGAAACGCTGACAGCCGAAATCAAAATGGCGCATTACGGAAAAAGCGTCCTTTCCGGCACACCGGAATGGACGCTGCAAGGTGAAACATATCTGCGGGAAGGGAAGCTGCCCTTTGCCGAGGTATGGCCGGGCGAATTGAAAGCGCTGGGCGTGCTGTCCGTTCCCTTAACAGGCATGGACAAGGCGGAAAAGCTGACCCTGACGCTGAAATGCTGCGGGGTCGAAAATCAGTATTCCCTTTGGGTGTACCCCGACGAACGGCCCGTATGCCCGGAAACTGTATACGAATGTCGGACGCTGGACGAACAGGCGAAGGAAGTGCTGGCAAAGGGCGGGCGGGTGTTCCTGGCCCCGGACGCCACGCCGGAAGCCCTGCCCCGCTCCGTCAAGACCCAGTTCAGCACCGATTTCTGGTCGGTGTGCACCTTCCCAACCCAGGCGGGGGGCATGGGCCAGCTGATTGACGAAAGCCATCCCATCTTCCGGGATTTCCCCACGGACAGCCATACCGACTGGCAATGGTGGCCCATGGCGGTGCAGCGGGCGGTGATCCTGCCGGAGCAGATCCGGGCCATCGTGACCGAGATGGATTCCTACGCTTTCCTGCGGCCCATGGCGAAGCTGTTCGAGTGCCGGTGCGGGGGCGGCAGTCTGGTGTTTTCCACCCTGAACCTGCATCGCTTGCAGGAGCATCCCGAGGCCCGGGCGCTGCTCAAATCCATTTACCGCTATATGGCGTCGGACGAATTCCGGCCGGATCAGGCCTTGCCGCCCGATTGGGTGGCGGGGCTGGTTTCCATGCCCAAATAGCGCTTCAATTCCGAAACGTACCGTTCGCCCGCGGCGGACAGCGGGTGGTTTTTCCGGGTGACCAGGCAAAGCTCCATCACGCTTTCCGGCATGCCCGGCTCGTCCTTGTAGGGCACGGCCACGTAATCGCCGCCGTTCAGCTCCTCGCAGATGATGCCGCTGCACAAGGTATAGCCGTTCAAGCCCACCATCAGGTTCAGCACCGTCGCCCGGTCGCAGCACTTGATGATGCGGGGGTATTCGTTGGCGGCCAGCAATTCTTCCGCCAAATAAAAGCTGCTGTTTTCCCCCTGCTCGAAAGACAGGCAGGGATAAGGGGCCAGATCGTGAAACGAGATGGCTTCTTTTTGCGCCAGCGGGTGGCATTTCCACAGGTACACATAGGCGTGGCAGGAAATCAGGGGCGTCACCTGCAAATTCCCGGCGTTCAGCAGCTTCATCATGGCCCGGCGGTTGAAATCGTTCAGGTACAGGATGCCGATTTCGCTGCGGGAGGCGGCCACGTCGTCGATCACGTCCCGGGTGCGGGTCTCCCGGATGGCAAACTCGTATTCCGCCACGTCGAAGGCCCGGGTCAGCTCCACGAAGGCCTTCACCGCAAAGGAATAATGCTGGGTGGATACGGCGAATTTCTGTTTCCGCACCCCCTGCTTGCCGTACACGTCCAGCAGGCTCTGGTACTGATCCACCACCGACCGGGCGTAGGGCAGAAAATCCGCCCCCTCCGCGGTCAGGGTCACGCCCTTCCCGGAACGGTTGAAAATGGTGATGCCGATTTCCTTTTCCAGCTCCTTCACCGCCGCCGTCAGGGAGGGCTGGGCCATGAACAGCCGTTCCGCCGCCCGATTGAAGGAACCTGTTTCCGTGATTCGGATTACATAAAGCAATTGCTGGATGGTCATGCTTTGCCTCCCGTTTCTGTTTGGGTGAAACGTTTTAGAGTATCTTATGTCAGAGCTGAGAGCGGAGAGTTGAGAGCGGAGATTTATTTTGTTTTTTGATAATTTATTGAATAAAACCAATCTGCTGTATTCATCTCAACTCTCAACGCTCAACTCCTTCACTGATATAAAGAGCACCCTGACCTGTACAGCCAGAGCGCTGAAAAATCATCTCACGGTGTTCATCTTGGGCAGCGGCACGGTGGTCACGGTGGCGGAATTGCCGCTGCGGCCAATGTTCAGCACCAGGGCCACGGCGGCGATATTGGAAATAAAGTTGGAACCGCCGTAGCTTAGGAACGGCAGCGGAATGCCCGTGATGGGCATGATGCCCATGGACATGGCCACGTTCTGGAACACGTGGAACAGCAGCATGGATACCACGCCCACGATCACCAGGCGGCAGAATTTATCCTCCGTAAACCGGGCCAGGAAGATCATGCGCAGGATGATGAACAGATAGGCCAGCAGCACGCCCGCGCAGCCCACGAAGCCGAAGCATTCGCCCACCACGGTGAAAATAGCGTCCGTGGAGCTTTCGGGCACGAAGCCCAGGGTGGTCCAGGAGCCGGGCAGGAAGGTGCCCACGCCGGTCATCTGCCCCGCGCCGATGGCTTTCTGGGACATGAGGATCTGATAGCCGCCGGTCTGCCGGTATTTTTCCGGGTCCATAAAGGCCAGCAGGCGCAGGATGCGGTAATCGGTGGTTTCCGACAGCATGCCGTAGGCCACGATGGCCCCGATACCCAGCACGCCCAGCACGATAAAGGCCAAGATGATGCGGATATCCACCCCGGCGAAATAGATCATGGCCAGGAACATGAACGCGATCACGATGACGGTGCCCGTTTCGCCCTGGGCAAGCACGGCCAGGGCGGGCACGCCCACGATGATCATGGTGCGCATGAAATCCCGGAATTTGCTCATGGGTTTTTCGGAGCGGGCCAGCTGCTGCGCCAGCATCAGCATAACCGACAGCTTGGAAAACTCGCTCACCTGAATGGAACGGCCCAGCAGGTCGGACTTGAGCCAGCCCCTCAAGCCGTTGCTCACCTGGCCGATAACCAGCGTGACCACCAGCAGACCCAGCACGCCCAAATAAACCAGCCGGGTACGGGAACGGATGATTTGCGTGGGCAGGGCCACGATCACGCCGATCACGATGGGGGAAACCACCAGGAAAATGGACTGCCACATGCCGGAACGGGAGGCTAAGATTTTGTTCAGCAGCGGCAGATCTTCGCTGACGGAAGGCACATAGGTGGCCATGGTGATGCACAGGATGCCGAAAATGGACAGGGCGTACACCACCACCACCAGCGGCCAGTCAAAATGGCCTTCCCGGTTGCGCCGGGTTTCAGACATCATGTCAGGCTTCGCCTCCTTCCGAGAAAAAGCGCAGGAAAGCGCTGGGCTTGTAATGCTCCTGGGGCACGTCCTCGCCCATGAGCCGGGCGGCGATATGCTCGATGGCCGATACCACCTTTTCGTCGCCGCAGTGCAGCGCGCCCCGGTGATGCAGCAGCGCCCGGTAAACCAGGGGGCTGTCCGGCACCGCGCCCATGAGGGGCATATCCAGGATGGACGCCATTTGGGCGGGGGTGCGCATTTCGCCCCGCCGCACCAGTTTTTTGTTCACCCGGTTGAAAACCACCACGGGGCGGGGTTCTTCCCGCTGGGTGAGAAGCAGGGAAAGCCGCTCCGCGTCCCGCAGGCACACGTCGTCCGGGGTGGCCACGATCACCGGCTCCGCCGCCGCGCCCAGCAGGTTTTTCAGGCTTCTGCCGATCCCGGCAGGGGCGTCGATGATCAGCACGTCCGCGCTGTCCGAAAGCTTGGTGATCACGCGGCCGATGTCCTTGCGCTTCAGGTCAGATGCGCTGACCATCTGCGGCGCGGCCACCAGGGAGAGGGACGAAAGCACGGGATGGCGCACCATGGCCTGCTCCAAAGTGCAGTTTTTTTCCACCAGGTCGCCCAAATCGTAAATCATCCGATCCTGCATGCCCAGCAAAAGATCGGCGCAGCGCAGGCCCACGTCGCCGTCCAGCAGCACGGTGCGCTTATCCTGACCGGCATAGCATTCCGCCAGCGCGGCGGCCAGGGTGCTTTTGCCAACCCCGCCCTTGCCGGACATGATTGCAAAGATTCGGCCCATTTTGATTCCCTCCTGTTGAGGAGCTGAAGATTCAGAGTTGAGAGTTGGGAGTTTAGAGAACAGAGTTCAGAGTACAGAGTAAAGATTTATATACTGCGGAAAAAAGGGGTTCGGACAGCTTGTCAGACTAACTTTATCTGAACTCTGTACTCTGTTCTCTCCGCATTCCCGGAGATGTCAATCAAGAATAAGAGCGAAGCGTCAGGGCGCGAGCTGGTTTCCGCCCGGCAGCACGATATTCACGTCCACCTTGTCCCGCTCGTCCAGATAGTATTCGATAAAGTCCTTGGAGGCGCGAACCGTGTAGGAACCGGAGAAGCCGTTGGGGATAAAGGATACCAGGGCGATTTCGGGTTTTTCCTTGGGGGTGAGGGAAACGAACCAGCCGTTGTTTTCCAGGTCGATTCGCACCTTGCCGATGGTCATCTGGGAGGTTCCGGTCTTACCGACCATCACTTCTTCGGCCTTGTACTTCCATCCGCGGAATTGGCGGGCGGCGGTACCGGCCTCGTCGACCACGCCCGCCAGCCCTTGCAGGATGTAGGTCAGGTAGGGCCTGGCGCTTTCCAGTACGTTGAACTGGGTGGGATGGCGCTGGGACAGGATCTCGCCCTCCGGGGAGATGATGGAGTCCACGATGTTGGGGTTCCACACCACCAGATCGTTGTTCAGCGCGCCGATGTAGCGCACGACCGCGATGGGGGTGAGCAGGGTGATGGACTGGCCCACGCCCATCTGAATCTCCTGGCTGCCGCCCCATTTGATGGTGTTCAGATAGTTCCACATATCCGTCATCAGGGCGGCCTGCATGACCATGTTGCGGGTCATGCCCAGCTCGGTCATGAAGATGGGGCGGGCGTTGACCACCCAGTCGTCAGAGGACGGGGTGTTGATGGCCATGTCCATCAGCTTTTTGATGCACCGGTCCAGGCGCGCATCGTCGTAGGTGATGCCGTAGCTGGCGCCGTAGTTGGAAATATGCTTTTTCAGGGAGGCCGCCACCAGGATGGGGGTGGAGGTCATCTGCTCCTGCAAGCTCACGTCCTGATCGTACAGGTTGGTCTGGTTACCCACGATGGAGCGCAGCTCGCCGGGCAGATCGATGCCCGTTTTGCTGGTCAGACCCATTTGGGCGGCGTATTTGTACAGCCTTTCTTCCGTGCCGAATTCCTTATACAGGCGGCCGGCCACGGTATAGAAGAAATAGTTGCAGGAGTTGGTCAGGCCCTGCACGATAGTCTGATCGGCGTGCTGTTCCGGGTGGCTGGTCCAGCACTTGGGCATGTCCTCCTCCACGTTGGTGAACCAGTTGAAGCGGCCGCCGTCGCTGATGGTTTCCGTGGGGGTGAGCACCCCGTTGGTGAGGCCCGCAAGGCCCGTGCACATTTTGAAAATGGAGCCGGGCTCGGCGCGGGTCTGGATGGCGTAGTTCATCAGCAGGCCCCGTTCGTCCTGCACGATCTGGATGGCCGCGTCGCCGCCCTGCACCATGGCGTTCAGGTCGTAATTGGGGTACTGGGCCAGGGCCAAGATGTTGCCCGCGTTGCCTTCGCGCAGATCCATCACGATCAGCACGCCGGTGGTGGCCAGCTGGATGGGGAATTCCTCCCAGTCACGGGCGGCGATTTTGTCCTTATAGGTTTCCAGCCAGTCCGGCTCCCGCATGCGCTGCTCCTGCAGGGTGCGGGTATAGTTCACGTTGTCCCGGATGTAGCGCTCCGCCGCCGCCTGATACTGGGAATTGATGGTCAGCTTCACGGTGTTGCCGTCCTGGGGCGCGATGTAGTTCAGCTCCCGCGTCACCTTGCCCTGGGGGTCGACCTCCACGATGCGGGCTCCCTGGCGGTCGGTGATGTTGGCGGTGAGCCAGTTTTCCATGCTGGCCTCGATGCCCGCCTGGCCGATATAATCATTCATGGCGTAGCCGGCGGGCTTCAGATCGCTGAAATAATATTCCGCGTTCTGGATTTTGCCCGTATAGCCGATGATGGTGGCGGCCAGGGAGCCGTTGGGGTACACCCGCTTGTCGCCCATGGTCACGCCCACCCAGGGCATGCTCATGCTGCGGCCCTCGAACCTGGAGCACCTTTTCCTCGTCCACCACCAGATATTCGGGTGCCTTGTCCGGGTCGATCAGGTTCAGGTTCACGATTTTATCCGTCACGTTCCCCTGTTCGTCGGTGATTTTGTTCACCAGGGTTTCGGGGTCCAGAATCACGGGATTGCCGTTTTTATCCAGGGCCAGCAGATAGCGCCCGTCGGTCAGGGCGGTAAAGCCGAAGCGGCCGCACAGGTATTTGAAGGCGGCTTCCGGGGTGCCGTATCTGCTGCTGGCGATATAGTTGTTGTCGTAAAAATACTTTTTGCGGGTGTTCCAGGCGCTTTCCGAAATGCCGGAGCCGAAATTGAATTCCCACGCGCCGGTTTCCCCGTTCCGGATCAGGGGAGAGGTAACGGACACGCTGCCGCCGTAGCTTTCCACGATGCGGATGGCCTCGATCAGCTGCCGGGTGGGATAATCCCAATCGTTGTTTTCCCGGTAAAAGGTGACGTTGTAGGCCTTTTCGCTCTTGGCCAGCACCACGGAATTGATGTCGGTGATCATGCCGCGGCTGCCCTTCACGGCGATGCTTTTGATGCTCTGGCTGGTGGTGGCGTCGTAATGCTCCTCGCCCTGTTCGATCTGCAGGCGGTACAGGCCCAAAAACAGAACGGCGAACATGACCGTTACCAACGATAAAAATACCACGAAGCGCACGTTGAGCTTAAAATTTTTGCTCCGGCTTTTGCGGTTTCTATGAAACTCGTCCCTCACAGCAGTTCGCCTCCTTCACGGGGCATTCTTTTGCGGTACATGCCCAGCACGTACCGCAGGGGAACCATCAGGATCAGGGAAAGAGCGGCGGTATAGGCGGCGGACACCAGGATGCGGCCCGCGTGCGCCAGCGTCAGTTCTTCGCCGATCAGGTACATATAAGCGGCCAGCACCGCGTTGAGCAGAAAATCCATCAGGGCGCCGCATAAGGGAATACGCACCACCGGGGGCAGGTCGCTGTCCCGGTAGCGCAGCATGAAGCGCTGCCACCAATGCTCCTTGCTTTTGCCTTCGCTGACGCGCACGCGGAGACCTTCGATGATTACCCGGCGGCGCTCCAGCTGCCGGTCGCTCATATCGGCAAAGGTCTGGGCGATAAACATGGTAATCACGGGATAGGCGATCGCGTACAGGGCGGGCACGCTGGACGCCATGCATTCCATCATCATGCCGATCAGGCAGGAGGCGCAGAAGGCATACTTCTTCCCGCAGGACACGATGATGATGGACAGCGCGGCAAAAACCACGCTGCCCTGAATGCCCTGAACGGTCAGGTACTTCATCACGCACACCTGGAGCAGATAAGCCAGCAGGGTGACGAACAGGGCTTTCAAGGCCCTTTTCAGCGGCTTCAAAGCGAGTGTATCCTCCTTGGAAAATTACGGGGAAACAGGGGAAGGAATTCCATCGGATTGTTACAAACTTCCGGGGCAGCTCGAAGGGGCCGACTTTGTCGGCTTCCTCAGTCGTCCTCCACCGTCATCGCGCCCGCGTCCGACGTGGGGGCCGGGGAGGGCGTGGGGGTAAACGTGGGCCGGGGCGACGGCGTGGCCGTAGCGCCGGAACGGTCGATGGCGTGGTATTCCAGGTTTTCCGGCAGGGGCGTGGCGTTGGGATCGGGCGTGGCCGTAGGGGCGGGGGTGGTTCCCGGCGCCGGAGTATCGGTGGGCGCGGGGGTTTCAGCCGTGCCGTCCTTGGGCGCGTCCGTGGAGGAGAACATAAAGTCGCTCAGCCCCTCCATCTCAAAGGAGGGAATGGGCCGGGGTGTTTCCAGGGGCTCCAGGGCGATGCTCTGGGAGGTACTGGCCCGGGTCTGGGCGTTTTCCGCGTACAGCGGGCGGTAACGGTACACCGTTACGTATTCCAGATGCTGAAAGTCCACCACCGGCTCCAGCACCACGTAGGATTTGTTGTCCTCCATGCCGCGGGTGCTTTCCCGGATATAGCCGATGGGAATGCCCTTGGGGAATTCCAGGCCCACGCCGGAGGTGACCACCACGTCGCCGGGGCGGGGCAGGGAATTGTCCGGCAGGTAATACATGCGGCACATGGGCTCGCCGTTGGTGCCCAGGGTGCCCTTCACGCTGCCCTGGTCGCGGCTGGATTGAACCAGGCCCGCCACAGTGCAGTCGCTGTCGATCACGCAGCGCACGGAGCAGGAGTTTTCCCGGGTGTTGTAGGTAACGCCCACCAGACCGCCGTTGTCCACCACGGCCATGTAGTCCGAAACGCCGTCGGCAGAGCCCACGTTCAGGGTGAGGGTGGAAAAGTAATTGTTGCCCACCGTGCCGATCACCTGGGCGAACAGGGGGTTCATGGCCGTGTGGCTCGCGTCCGCGTTCCACTCGTTCAGCATTTCTTTCAGCTGCTCGTTTTCGTGAATCAGCTCCTGCATGCGGGCCGTATCGTTGGCCATATCGTCCAGCTTGATGAGCAGCTGCTCGTATTCATATTCGATATTGCCCCGGATTTTCAGCGTGCGCAGGTAAGTGACCACCCTGTCCGTCACGTCGGCAAACGCGCTTTGCACCGGGGCGATGATCCCGGTGATGATGCGGCGGGGCACCGTCAGGATGGCCAGGTTGGGGATAAAGCTGGACATGACCATCATCACGACCATCAGGAACACTGCCCCGCAGACCAGGATAATGGCCATCAGCTTTACAAAGCCGCGCTTTTCATCGGCCTGGGAGGTGCTTTTCTTTTTCCGGTTCGTTTTCTTGCCGCTTTTTTTGCCGGGCTTTTTCCCGGCTTTTTTGCCTTTGCCGGGCTTTTCTTCCGGCTCCTTCGCCGGGCCGCCCCTGCGGTACTGTCCGCCCTCCACCCGGGTGGCTTCCCGGGCCCAGGCTTCGTCGGCTTCCTTCCGCGCATTGGAATCGGGCGCGGAAGCATCGCCCGCAGGGGTTTCTTCTTCCGCCGGGGGGGTGTCTTCCTCTGTTTCAGGAACGTCGGCGGCCTTTTCGGGCGGCGTTTCCGGTTCCGGATCGGCAGCCGGTGGTTCCGCGTCCGTCTTTTGCGGGGAAGCGGCTTCTTCTTCCCGCTGCTGGGCCCAGGCAGGCAGGCGCTCGTCCTCTTCCGGGATGTACGCGCCCAGATCCTTGGCGTTCAGGCCGTCGCCTTCGGAAAAATGCCGGTCATTGTTTCTTGCCATGCCGTTTTACTCCTCGTCTTCCTCCCGCAGGAAGCTGGATTTGCCGATGCGGTGCAAAAGTTCGATGTTGTCCGCCAAATGGCCCGCGCCTAAGGCGGCGCAGCTCATGGGGTCCCGGGCCAGCAGCACCGGCATGTCCAGTTCGCTGGCGATGTACTGATCCAGGGCGAACAGCTGGGAACCGCCGCCGGTCAGGTGGATGCCGGATTTCATCACGTCCCCCGCCAGCTCCGGCGGCGTGCGCTCCAGCACGTACTGGATGGCCGCCAAAATGGCCTGGCAGGGAGATTTCAGCGCGTCGTACACCTGGGCGGAGGAAATTTCCGCCGTCTGGGGCAGGTTGGTGATCAGATCGCGCCCCCGCACCAGCACCCGCCGTTCTTCCTTCATGGGCAGGGCGGAGCCCAGGGCCGTTTTCACGTCCTCGGCGGTGCGGTCGCCGATCATCATGTTGAATTCCCGCTTCACATAGGCGGCGATGGCTTCGTCCATTTTGATGCCGCCGATGCGGATGGAGCGGGACACCACGATGCCGCCTAAGCTGATCACCGCCGCTTCCGTGGTGCCGCCGCCGATATCCACCACCATGGAGCCCACAGGCTCAAACACCGGCAGGCCGGAGCCGATGGCGGAGGCGAAGGGCTTTTCCACCAGATGCAGCTGGTTTTCCCGGATGCCCGCGTACACCGCCGCCTTGCGCACCGCCCGCCGCTCGATGGGGGATACCCGGCAGGGAATGGTCATAATGGCGCGGGGCTTCACCAGGCGGGATACGCCGATGGCCTTGCGCACGAAATATTGCAGCATGTACTGGGTCATGTCAAAATCCCGGATCATGCCGTCCGCCATGGGGCGCACGGATACCACGTCCGAGGAGGTGCGGCCCAGCAGCACCCGCGCTTCTTCGCCGATGGCGCGCACGGCGTGCCTGCCGCCCCGGTCTGCCACCAGCAGGGACGGCTCGTTGATCACAATGCCCTTTTTCTTCACATATACCTGGGTATTGGCCGTGCCCAGGTCAATGCCCATATCAGGCGCTACGATGGCCATGCAGCTTCATCCACCAATCTGACTAATTTTCAAAGAATTAAAGGTTCATCAATCCGGCTTTTTTCAGCATGTCCCGCACCAGATGCATGGGCAGGCCGATCACATTGGAAAAACTGCCCTCGATGCGGCTGACGTACATGCCCGCCCGGCCCTGTACGGCGTAGGCCCCGGCTTTGTCCATAGGTTCGCCGGTGGCGATATACCAGTCGATATCTGCGTCGGTCAGGGGCACGAACTGCACCCGGGAAGCGTCGAAGCGCACGTCCGCTTTTCCGTCCGGGGTGATGACGCACACGCCGGTATATACCGTGTGCCACGCGCCGGAAAGACTGCGCAGCATGGCCTTCGCGTCCGCCGGATCTTTGGGCTTGCCCAGCACTTTGCCGTGCTGGTACACGACGGTGTCCGCCCCCAGCACCGCGCTGTCCGGGTGCTGCCGCCATACGGCCTGGGCCTTGCGGCGGGCGTTTTCCATCACCAGCGTTTCCGGTTCCCCGGTTTTGAGCTCCTCCGCGTCTGCGGTGATCACCTGATAGGGAACGCCCGTGCAGGCCATCAATTCCCGGCGGCGGGGGGAGGCGGAAGCCAAGATCAGCGAATACGCCATGCGATTCATCCTTTTTTCTGTATGCGTTGGGTTCGCCGCCGGTTGGGCGGCTCCCGGCGCTTTTTGGGTACACAAAAAGCGCCCTTCTATTATAGCATATTTCAGGGCTCCGCGTATAGACTTTTTGAAACAATTCGCAACAATTTTGTAAAAAAATCAGAAACTTTTTCTG
>CACWWM010000097.1 GCA_902764565.1 uncultured Eubacteriales bacterium | reverse complement strand
GGCCAGCGCCTGAACGTGCAGTCCGGCCAGCTGTGCCTGATCCCCACGGACAGCGGCGAAAAGCTGTGCTACGAATTCAAGGGCGAATTCGGCGGCCATACCTATTTGAGCTACATCAACGCCCTGGACGGAAAACAGGAGGAGCTTTTAAAAGTGGTGGAAAGCGATACGGGCCTGGAAACGGTATAACAAAAAACGAAGCAGGGGGCTTCTTCAGCCCCCTGAACCCCTGAACCAAAGGACTTCGTCCTCTGGACACCGACAGGCGAAAATGCATTGTTGGAAAAAGCAGACACCCCCTGAACCCCTGAACCAAAGGACTTCGTCCTCTGGACACCGACAGGCGAAAATGCATTGTTGGAAAAAGCAGACATCTTCCGCCCATTGCTTCGCTAAAACGAAAGTTTGACAGCTTCCGGCCCATAGAAAGCCAAGAAAATCCCAGGGGAAAAGCTCGCTTTTCCCCTGGGATTATTCTGCGGCTTTCCCCGGATGCGTTGCATCCGGGCTGGCGGCTTTCAGCCGCCGGGCCAGAAGCACAGCGGCGTCAAGCGTGGCCGTTTATTCCAGGAATCAGCGGGAAACAGCTGGTTCGTCATGCAAAGCTATTGCCGCTTGAGCAGGGTCCAGGGAGGTCACCTCCCTGGTAGGGTGTGGGGCAAAGCCCCACCGTTCTCCCGGTTACATTAACCAATGCGTTACTCTTCCGCCCCGTAGGTGCACAGGCTGCCGAAATCGAAATCGGCGATGTTCAGGATTTCCACGCCGCCCTCCAGGTTTTCATACAGGAACACCACCACCCAGGCGGGCTGCGCGTCGGGATAAACCACCGTGGCCTGGCAGAGAATGGCATGGTTGGTACCGGCCACCACCTGGGAACCCAGGTAAGCCACGGGCACATAATTCACGCCCACCAGGCCCTCCATGGCCTGATCGAACAGGGCGCGCACTTCATCGGTAATGGCGGCGTCGTCAGCGGCGGCCCAGCCGCCCATGCGGGCGCCGGGAACAGTTTCCGCCAGGGCAGCGCCCATCATCAGGGAAGATACCAGAATTACAGCAGCAAGCATCAAAGCGAAAATCTTCTTCATTTGTTTCTCTTCTTTCCGCGCGCATGGCGCTTTTTTTCGTGCCGTATCGGTCACACTATATTATACGGATCAAAACGGAAAAAGTTCCCTCATTTTTCAAAAAAAATGAAAAATCCGGCTCGGCACGGACGGAAATAGAGAAAGAATGATTGGAATTGTTCCGCGTTCTCAGAATCCCACGATCAGGCCGTGGCGCTCGGCGTAAAAGCTGTCCAGGCCCCGGGTGGGCAGGATGTCGATGATCGCCTGGGGGAACAGGGCGCACAGGGCTTCCCTGAGCCGCCCCGCCGCTTCCTCGTTCTGGCAATGGGAAATGACGATTTCTTTTCCCGCCAGGCCGATTTTTTTGATTTCCTCCGCCAGGAAACGGATCATGCTCTTTTCGCCCCGGGCCTTGCCGCGCATGGCGATTTCGCCCTGCTCGTCGCCCACGCCGATGCCCCAGAAGCCCAAATGTCCCGCCAGCAGGCCCACCAGACGGTTCACCCGCCCGTTTTTCATAAGGTTATGGTAGGAAGCCAGGGCGAAAATGATGTGGGTCCTTTCCGCCGTTTCGTTCAGCTTTTTCACGATCTGGTCAAAGGCCGCGCCGCTTTTGATCAGCTCGCAGGCCTTGCGGATGATGAGCACCGTTTCCGGGCCGGTGGCCTTGCTGTCGATCACGGCGATTTTCTTTTCCGGCTCGTCCTCCAGAATCATTTCCCGGGCCGTGCACGCGCTGTTATAGCTGCCGGACAGGCTGCTGGAAATGGTAAAGGCCAGCACGTTGCCCTGGGGCGCGAATTTCTCCGCCCAGTCCTGGGGACTGGGGCAGGAGGTGTGGGCCGCCTCCCGGTGGTTTTCGTTGGCCGCAAGCATGGTTTCCACAGAAATATCCGGGGTATCAATATATTCGGTTTCACCGATGCGGATGGAAAAAGGAACGGTGGCAAAATCCGCATCCGGCGTTTCCACAGGCAGATCAAACAAATCGCAGCTGGTGTCCGCCACAAGATGCCAGTTCATGAAACCAATCTCCCTTCGCTGATAATCCGCGGACATTATACAATAAATGGATTTTCGTTTCAAGGCGAAAAAACGGCGGAAATAGGGCAAAGAAATTGCTTTGCAAAGCGCCCGCGCTCATGCTACAATAGCATCAGCTTTTCAGAAGGGCGGTGTTTTCCGATGGACAATCTGGAACGATCCTGCGGCGCCGTGGTGTTTACCCGGAAGGAGGGGCGGCCCCTTTTCGTGATCGTGCAGGAAATGGCGGGGGCGTACAGCTTTCCCAAGGGGCACATGGAGGGCGGCGAAACGGAGGAAGAAACGGCCCGCCGGGAGGTCTTTGAGGAAATCGGCCTGCAGCTTCCCTTCCTGCCCGGCTTCCGGGAGCAGGACGAATACGACCTGGCCGAAAGGCCCGGCTTCCGCAAGCGGGTGACGTACTTCCTGGCGGAATTTGCGGACGAAGCCCTTACGCCCCGTCCGGGCGAGATCCGGGACATCCTGCTGCTGCCCTACGAGCAGGCCCTGACCTGCTTCAAGCACGAAAGCTCCCGCCGCATCCTGTCCGCCGCTTACGATTATTTGACTGCCTGACGCGTAACGCCGCAGGGCTCCTTCCCCGTTTTTCCCCCTTCCAACTATTGACTTAGAGTGAACTTTAAGGATTAAGATGATACCGGAATCCTGCTGAATGTCAATTCCGTTTTTGAAAGGGGATCATTCGTCATGTATCAGGTCAAAGGAAAATGGGCGCTGATCACCGGCGCGGCCCGGGGCATCGGGTATCTGACCGCGAAGTTTATGGCGGCGCAGGGCTGCAACCTGATCCTGCACAGCCGCAGCCTGGAACATACCCGGCACGTGCTGGACGAGGTGCGCGCCCTTGGGGTATCCGCCCGCGCGGTGGCGGCGGATCTGAACGACCTGGACGCCGTGCAGGCCATGCTGAAGGAAATCGACGGCCTGGGCGTGCAGGTGGATATCGTGCTGAACAACGCGGGGCTGCAAATCGCCTACCGGAACGATTACCTCAAAACGCCTGCGGAGGATTACGAAATCAGCTTCCGGGTGAACACCATCGCCCCGGCCATGATCTGCTATCACTTCCTGCCCGGCATGATGGCCCGGGGCTCGGGGCGCATCCTGAACACCACCAGCGGCATTGCCCTGGACGTATGCCAGGCGGGCTATTCCGCCAGCAAGGCGGCGCTGGACAAGATCACCATCGATTTGGGCTCCAGGGTGCAGGGAACGGACGTGATGATCAACCTGACCGATCCGGGCTGGTGCCGGACGGATCTGGGCGGCCCCCACGCGCCCAACGCGCCGGAAAGCGCCATTCCCGGCATCGTGGCGGGGGTATTCGCGGACGATCGCCGCTCCGGGCGCTTCTTGGGGGCCCAGCATTTCGCCGGAATGAGCCTGGAGGAAGCCGTAAAAAAAGTGGAACGGGACTTTCCCAGTCCCTACTGATCGATCAAAAGGAGGCCGTATCATGAAAGCTGCTGTAAGATACTACACCAAGACGGGCAATACAAAAAGGCTGGCCGAGGCCATGGCCGACGCGCTGGGCGTGCAGGCGCTGCCTATCAGCGAACCGATCACCGAAAAGGTGGACGTGCTGCTCCTGGGCAATTCCTATTACGCCTTTTCCATCGATCCCGAGGTGCGGGCGTTCGTGCGCTCCCTGGACAAGGGCATGGTGGGCCGGATCGTCAATTTCGGTTCGGCGGCGCTGCTGAATTCCACCTACAAAAAGGTCAAGGCCGAAGCGGACAAAGCGGGCATCCCCATGGACGAAAAGGAATTCCACTGCAAGGGAGAATTCAAGGGCATGCACAAGGGCAGGCCCAACGATGAAGACTTGGCGGCAGCCGCCGCGTTTGCCAAATCGCTGAAATAAGGGGAGCTTTTTATGGAATTCAAGGAACTGATTTCCGCCCGCCGGAGCGTGCGGGGCTACGCGGCAGGCATCGGGCACGACGCCCTGGTGGAAATCCTGAAAGAAGCGCAGCAGGCCCCTTCCTGGAAAAACCAGCAAACCGCCCGCACCGCCCGCTGCTACGCGGTGGAAACGCCGGAAGCGCTGGAAGCGTTCCGCGCCGCCGCGCTGCCCTCCTTCAACCAGAACAGCTCCGCCCACGCCGCGCTGATCGTGACCACCTATGTGAAAAACGTGGTGGGCTTCAACGGCGAAACGCCCGTGAACGAGATCGGCAACGGCTGGGGCGCGTATGACCTGGGCCTGCACGACGCCTATCTGGTGCTGGCCGCCAGGAACGCCGGGTATGATACCCTGATCATGGGCATCCGGGACGCGGACGCCATCCGGGCAAAGCTGAACATTCCGGAAAACGAAGAAATCATGTCCGTCATCGCCATCGGCAGGCGCGGGGCGGAACCGTCCCCGCGGCCCCGGAAGGCGCTGAACGAAGTGGCGCGGTTCTTCTGAGCCCCGCAGATGCAGGGCTCACGCATGAATTACAAAGTGGGATTTGTTTAGGGAGACGCCGGGCCAGAAGCAAAACAGCAACAAGTTTGACCGTTTTCTTTAAGCAGCAGCGGGAGAATGAAGCAGGATAAAGCAATCTGTTCCTATCTTTCGGGCTTGGCCTGATCCCGGTACATTGGAGGCTTTAAAAACCGTGAGTGATATTCAGGGAAAAATCGCCCAGCTGGGGCTGGATGATCCGGAAACCCTCGCCACCATCTGCCACGCGCTGTCGTCCCCCGTCCGGCTGGACGTGATGCGTCTGCTGGGGCGGAAAAGCATGAGCATCGGGGAGATCGCGGAAGCGCTGGATCTGCCCATGTCCACCGCCGCGCTGGCGGTGCAGGTGCTGAAAAAGGCGGGGGTGATCGCCACGGAAAACCAGCCCGGCATGCGCGGCACCATGAAGCTGTGTTCCCGGCGGCTGGATCGGGTGAATATCAGCCTGGATCTGCCCAACGATTCACCGGAGCAGAGCATCGTCTACAATATGCCCATCGGCGGCTACAGCATGGCCGAGGGCATACAGCCCACCTGCGGCCTGGCGGGGGCCAACACCATGATCGGCATGATGGACGTGCCCGCCTCCTTCTATCTGCCGGAACGCTTTTCCGCCCAGCTGCTGTGGATGCAGCAGGGCTTTCTGGAATACCGTTTTTCCGCCGTCGATCCCTCCTATACCGGGGTGGACTGGCTGGAAATCTCCTTTGAAGCCTGCTCGGAGGCCCCCATGTACCGGGACCCCTGGAAAAGCGACATCGCGGTGGAGGTGAACGGAAAGCGCCTGGGCATTTGGACCTCCCCCTGCGACTGCGGCGGCCGCCGGGGCATCCTGACCCCGGAATGGTGGACCGAATCCAGCACCCAATTCGGCTTCCTGAAAATCTGGCGGGTGGACAGTACCGGCAGCTACCTGGACAATCAGCGGATCGGCGACGTGCGCATCCAGGACTTGGCGCTGGACCCATACCACTTTATCAGTGTGCGCATCGGCGTGCCCGCGGACGCGGAGAACGTGGGCGGCCTCAATCTGTTCGGTGAGAAATTCGGTGATTATCCCCAGGCCCTGAAGCTGCGCGTGGGCTACCATTTCCACGGCTGACCAGGGCGGCAAAAAAGTTGATATGCTGAGAACCTGATCCTGTTTCTTCAACAGATTCAGGTTCTTTTTTGTCGTTATTTCCTCCATGTTTTTTGAATCTATTGCGTTTGAATATACGAGTTTTATGGAATATCAAAAACCTATTGACAGCCGAAATTATTCGTGCTATCTTCTTACCAACAGAAAATTTGTTGCAAACAAGCGTCAAACGGCGTTTATTTGAACATTTTCTGCAACAAATAGCCTATCAATTACATTATTTACGGAATTATCAAAAGAAAGCGTCTGAATGGAGGTGGATGTGGTGATGAATATTCATTCCACATTTCGCGCAGAACATCCCCGTCCCGATTTTCAGCGGGACACGTTTGAAAACCTGAACGGCGAATGGCAGTTTGCCTTTGACGACGAAGACGAAGGGCTTTTTTCCCGGTGGTACGCGCCGGGCCACGCCTTTGACCGGCGGATCACCGTGCCCTTCGCGTATCAGACCAAGCTGAGCGGCATCGGCCCCACGGACGAAATCCATCCCATCCTGTGGTATCGGCGTTCCTTTGAAATCCCCCAGGCCATGGCGGGTAAACGCGTGCTGCTGCGCTTCGGCGCGGTGGACTTTGAAGCCAGGGTCTATGTGAACGGCCAATTGGCCGGAACGCACCGGGGCGGCTACACCCCCTTCTGCTTCGACATCACGGCCCTGCTGAAAGCGGGCGAAAACGACCTGTGCCTGCGGGTGGAGGACCGGCCCGACTGCGCCCAGCCCCGGGGCAAGCAATACTGGCAGCGGGGCCTGATGGGCTGCTGGTACACGCCGGTCAGCGGCATCTGGCAGACGGTGTACCTGGAGGCGGTGGGCGAAACCGCCCTGACCCGGGCCCACATCACCCCGGATTATGACCGGCACCAGTGCACCGTGGATTTAGAGCTGGACAGGGTGCCGGAAGAAGCGCTGGACATTGAAGTGGCCCTGAGCTTTGAAGGGAAGCCCGTGCGTTCCCTGCGGATGAAAGAACAGTCCCGCCGCGTTTCCGTCCCTGTGGATCTGATCGTTCAGGGTTCCCTGGCTCCCCTGCACGTATGGACGCCGGAGCACCCGGAGCTGTACGACGTGGATATTTTCCTTCGGCGGGAAAACGAAGTGATCGACCATGTGCGCACCTACTTCGGCATGCGGAAAATCGAAGTAAAGGACGGCAAGGTGTACCTGAACAACTGCCCCCTGTACCAGCGGCTGGTGCTGGATCAGGGCTACTGGCCCGATTCCCTTATTACGCCCCCCAGCGACGAGGCCATTCAGGAGGACATCCGCCTGACGCTGGCCTTCGGCTACAACGGAGCCCGGAAGCATCAGAAGCTGGAAGACCCCCGCTACTATTACTGGGCGGACAGGATGGGCCTGCTGGTGTGGGGCGAAATCCCCAGCCCCTACGAATTCTGCGGCGATTCCATCAATAACCTGTACGACACCCTCAGCGGCTTCATCGACCGGGATTTCAACCATCCCTCCCTCATCGCCTGGGTGCCGCTGAACGAAAGCTGGGGCGTGCGGCAGATTTACACCGACAAGCGCCAGCAGGCCCTGGCCCGGATGCTGTACCAGACCGCCAAGGCCCTGGACGGCACGCGCCTGGTGTCCGTCAACGACGGCTGGGAGCAGGTGGAAACGGATATCTGCGCCCTGCACGATTACGCGGCGGACGGCGCGGTGATAGCGGCGCACTTCGCATCCCGGGAGCAGGTGGAAAAGCACGCCTGCGACTGGCGGCCCTGCTACGCAAAGGGCGTAACGCCCACGGGAAAAGAAGCCTTCCTGGTGACGGAATACGGCGGCATCGCCTTCTCCAATATCGGCTTGCAGGGCGACGCGGGCGGCATGGAAAGCTGGGGCTATCACGACAAGGTGACGGATGAAGACGCCTTCTTCGCCCGGTTCCAAAGCGTCACCGACGCCATCCGCCGCATCCCCTACTGCCAAGGCTACTGCTATACGCAGCTTACCGACGTGATGCAGGAAATAAACGGCCTGGTCACCCCGGACCGCAAAGCCAAAATCGACCCGAAGCGCTTTGCCGCCCTGAACCGCAACCCGGACGCGAATACCAATCAGGTTTCCTGAACTCGTATCTTACCGCGGAGAAGCGGTAGAAAATAAAAGGAGGTATCCCCATGAAAAAGTTCCTGGCTCTGGTACTGGCAATGATGATGGCGCTGTCCCTGGCCGCCGTGGCCCACGCGGAACCCATCCAGATCAACTACTGGTCCGTGTTCACCGGCGCGGACGGCGCGACCATGCAGGGCATGGTGGACGCGTTCAACGCGTCCCAGGATGAAGTGTTCGTAAACCACACCCCCATGACCGCCGACGACCTGTATCAGAAAATCCCCCTCACCGTGCAGACCGGCACCGACATTCCCCAGGTGTGCATCGTGCACATCGAGCGCATCCCCAACTTCGTGAACCAGGACATGCTGTATTCCTATGACCTGGATCTGATCGCCGAAGCGGGCGTGAAGGAAGAAAACTACAACGCCGCCGCCTGGGCCCGCACCGACATCGACGGCGAGCACTACGGCATCCCGCTGGACGTGCACTCCTACGTGACCTACTACAACAAGGACCTGTTCACCCAGTATGACCTGAACAGCTACGTGGAAGACGGCTACCTGACCTTCGACGAAGTGAAGGAACTGGGCGACAAGGCCAAGGCCGCGGGCTTCACCGGCTATGTGACCGACCTGGGCTGGATGCGCGCGCAGCTGCTGGGCTACTACGGCCAGCTGGATCCCGAACTGACCCTGAGCAAAGACGGCATCAATCCCTGCATCAACAACGACAACATGCGCAAGGTGTTCGAGACCATGAAGGACCTGTGGGAAGGCGGCTACACCTCCGTCAAGAACACGGACTATTCCTCTGAATTCTATTCCGGCAACATGCTGGTGTGGTCCGAAGGCATCTGGATGAAGGCTGCCGCCGTGGACGCCGGCATCAATTTCGGCATGCTGCCCGCCATCTGCTACACCCCCGAAACCTGCATGAGCTGGACCTCCTCCCACAACTTCGTGCAATTCGCCGATGAAAACCGCACCGAAGAAGAAGACCTGGCCGTGGCCAAGTTCATCAACTTCATGGGTGAAAACAGCCTGACCTGGGCCAAGGACGCCGGCCAGTGCCCCGCCCACCTGTCCATCAACGACGTGGCGGAATTCACGGAATATCCCCAGGCCTTCCTGGCCGATCCCGCCCGCTCCGACGAGCTGGCCATCTACAAGTACCTGTACTGGGGCCTGTTCGACACCGCGTTCTCCCGCGTAGGCTGGGACTTCGTGGACGGCACCATCTCCATTGACGACGCCCTGGCCCAGATCGATCAGGAAATCGCCGACGCCATCGCCGCGCAGTAATCATATCGACCGTTTCCGGGGCGAAGGGATTTCCCTTCGCCCCCTCCTGCTTCAATTTACCGCTTTGGAAAGAGGTGTTTCCCGGATGAGTCAGACGGTATCCGCCGCCAGGAAACAGGCGATGACGCCCAGCGCGCTGGGCGCGATCCTGCTGGCGCTGGCTTTCTTTGTTCTCTTCGCCCTGTCGGGCGTAAACGCCAGCACCACGCTGAAGGAAACCACGGTCAGCACTTCCATGCCGCTGCCCCAGCTTTTCTTCTCCCTGTCCAGCGCCAGCATCCTGCTGATCCCCCTGGCGCTGGTGTGCATGCTGTGCGCCCTGATCGCCGTGATCGGCCGTCAGCGGAACGTGGCCATGATGTTTTCGCTGGTTGCCTTCCTTGCCTTCGGCCTGTTCCTGATCTTCTTTTCCCGGGAACAAATGAATTCCGCGCTGTATACGCCCCTGAGCGAGGCGCTGAAGGACGCGGGCGTCAAATTCAAGAAGCGGGACGTAAAGAGCATTGACGCTTCCTTTTCTCCCGGCGCGTATGCGGCCCTGGCCGTGTGCGGGCTGACCGCCCTGCTGTGCATGCCCCGGTGGAAGCAGGAGCAGGAGCGGCGGCGCGTGGGGCGCGATCTGCTGCCCTACGCCTACATCGCCCCCCACCTGTTCTTCTTCATCATCTTCTTCATCACCCCCGCGGTGTACGGCGTTTACGCCGCCTTTACCAAGTGGGATCTGTTCAACGAGCCGGTGTTCATCGGGCTGGACAACTTCAAAACCATGCTCTTTGACAGCCAGAACACCTATTACCGGCAGCTGCGGAACGGCCTGTGGAACACAGTCAAGTTCGTGCTCTATTCCGTGCCCTTCTGCATCGCCGTGCCGCTCACCCTGGCCCTGGCCCTGCACGCGAAAGCGAAGGGAAGCAAGTTCTTCCAGGCCATCTACTATTTCCCCAGCCTGCTGTCCATCACCACCGTCACCCTGAGCTGGCGCTATATGTTCAGCCCGGACTACGGCGTGATGAACCGCTTCTTCGGCTCCACGGAAAACTGGTTCACCCCGCCCTATTCCTGGATCGTGATCGTGGTGGTCACGGTCTGGTGGTGCACAGGCTCCACCATGGTCATTTACCAGAGCGCCCTGGCCTCCATTCCCCAGGATCATTACGAGGCCGCCGCCGTGGACGGCGCGGGCGCGTGGCAGAAGTTCATCCACATCACCCTGCCCGGCATGCGCTATCCGCTGATGTACACCTTCGTCACCTCCGTGGTGGCCCAGTTCAACATCTACGGCCAGCCCCTGATCCTGACCGGCTTTGCCAACCGGGAGGCCAACGCGGTGCTGCTCATGTACATTCAGGAAAACGCCGTGAAAAAGCAGGTGGCGGGCATGTCCGCCGCCATGGCGCTGGTGCTGGGCGTGTGCATCATGATCGTTTCGTTCTTCCAGCTGAAGCTCATGCGCTCCAACGCGCCTGATTGAGAAAGGAGGGGCTGATTTATGGTATCCGGAAAAGCGGGAAAGCGCGCGGCGCTGATCTTCATGATTCTTTTAGGCGTGGCGTGGATCGTGCCCATCCTGTGGCTGGTGCTGAACTCCTTCAAAACGGATTCGGATTTCATCACGTCCTTCGCCACCGTCACCGGCCCCTGGGATTATCTCTCTCGCCTGGTGCCCCGGCAGTGGACGGTGGTCAATTATATCGAAATGTTCGTGGGCGGCAGCGGCACCAACACCACCGCCAACATCCTGTCCATGTTCAAAAATTCCTTCATTGTGTCCATTGCCGTCACGGTCTGCTCCGTGTTCATCACCTCCCTGTCCGCCTACGCCTATGAACGGCTGCATTTCAAGGGCGGGGAAAAGATTTTCTGGGCGCTGATGTACATGAGCATGTTCCCCAACGTTGTGAACCTGCTGCCCATGTTCCGCATCGCCAACGCTATGGGGTGGATCAACAACCTGAACGCCCTGATCTGGCCCAGCCTGGCCGGGGTATTCAATATTTTCCTGATCCGCAATTTCATGCGGGGCATTCCCAAGGTGCTGGATGAAGCCGCCACCATCGACGGGGCCAACAGCTTACAGGTGTACACCCGCGTGATCCTGCCCTCCATTGCCCCGGTGATGATCGTGGTGGCGCTGTTCTCCTTCAACGGCGCGTGGAACGATTTCCTCTGGCCCTCCATCGTGATGACCGACGTGAAAAACCAGACCCTCACCGCCGGCCTGCGTCTGCTCAGCGGCCAGTACGAACAGAAATGGGCGCACATGATCGCTTCGTGCCTGGTGTCCATGCTGCCGCCCTTCATCCTGTATCTGGTGGCGCAGAAGTATTTCCTTCAGGGCATTTCCGTACAGGCGGGCGTGAAGGGGTAACAAGGCGCGGCGCGGCTGTGCAATCGTCACGCTATAAAACACTTTAAGGCAGAGTGGAGAGTTAAGAGTGGAGAGTTGAGATGATATCATGTTCATCACAAGAGAATCCTGCTCTGATTGACTATATTCATCTCAACTCTCCACTCCCAACTCTCAACTCTTTTGCTGACTTAAAGCCTCCAATGTAGGCCAAAAATGAACAATTGCAATTGAAAAAAAAGGGGGCGCTGCGCTTGCAGGCCCCTTTTCAAAAGGAGGAAGCCATGAAAAATATGCTGATGATCCTGTTGGCTTTGGCGCTGCTGCCCCTGTGCGCGCAGGGGGAGGAGCTGCCCGCGCTGGATTCCGGCGCGGTGAAGGACCGTTTCGTATCCAATCCCCGGAACGTGAAAGACATCGGCGATCCCTTCGTGCTGCAGGAGGACGGCAGCTATTCCGTGTTCGCCACCGGCGGCTCCATCGGGTTTAACGTGTGGCGCAGCGGGGATTTGCAAACCTTTGAGAA
>CACWWM010000096.1 GCA_902764565.1 uncultured Eubacteriales bacterium | reverse complement strand
TTTCTTCTTTCTTTCTCCGCCCACGGGCTTCGGCCCGTGGGCGGGCTTTTTTATATGAAACGCCGCCCGGAGAACAAAGTGAACGAACACAGAAAGAAGCCGTTCCCTCCATTCATTCTGCGTATCATATATATAGGAAGAAAAAAAGAATTCAACTGAATCAGAAGCCTGATTTCTTCCAATTTCATACACTTCTTGCCATAATAAACACAGCGATGCGGAAGCATCAAAAACGACAAGGGCAGCGGTACGCCCCGCTTCCCCAACATCAAACAAGGAGGCTACAAGGTATGAAACGGTTCCTGGTTCTGCTGACGGTTCTGGCGCTCTGCCTGGGTATGTCCCAGGCGATGGCCCAGGTACAATTCTCCGACAACCCCTCCAGCTTCGAGACCTTTGAGGAGGCCTGCGTAAACGGCCCCGCCGCCATGGCGGCCGAGCTGGGCGGCGCTTACGTATCCGACCCCTGCCTGGCGGAATATCCCGCCGGAACCACCTACATCTACCGTTCCGCCGCCCGGTGGAGCGCCACCAGCGCCGGTTACCGCAAGAACACCGTGCTGCAGGTGTACACCGACAAAAAATTTGAATCCAAGGACGCCGCCCTGGCCTATCTGAAAGAGCTGGGTCTGGTGGACATCGTGGAAGAAGCCAAGGGCAGCATCATCCTGGTGAGCCCCATCGGCGATACGTTCGATAAGCCCGACGCCCGCGCCTATTACCTGATGCAGGCCGCGACCTGCAACCTGGGCGGCACCGTGACCGTGGACGGCGCTTCCGCCACCTGCGCCGAGGGCGCGTACTACGGCGGCACCACCTACCGCTATGCCATCGGCATCGACGGCGGCGCCACCTTCCTGAACAACTTCATCGCCCCCACCTTTGACGACGTGACCCGCCTGGCCGGCATGATCCTGATCAACGGCAGGATGGACCGCATCCATGACGTGGCCGGCGTGGTGCCCGTGTACATGGTGAACCCCACCGAAACCACCCTGGCGAAATACCAGGCCGTGAACGAAACCAACCGCCACGGCTATGTGGGCGACGTGGACTACTACTACAATCAGGATCTGTACCTCCAGAAAATCCTGGTGAAGAAGGCTGAAAAAGTGGACGTGGCCGCCGAAATCAATTACGGCTACTACAACCTGCTGATCAAGACCCTGCGCGTGCCCTGCGTGCTGCCCGGTCTGCACACCTACAGCAACGATTTTACCGCCGGCAACTGGAACCAGGCCCCCTACTCCCTGGGCGAACGCAACGCCTTCTTCGGCTATAAGACCGCCGACGGCCTGGAAATCGAAGAATTCGTGGGCATGGACACCTTCAAGGATTACGCCATTCCCGAAGGCACCATCGGCCTGTTCGGCATGCCCGCGCAAACCGGCGCTTATATCGACACCTGGTATGAGGTTCTGCCCGAAGAAGTCAAGAACGGCTCCGCCCCCGAGCACAGCGTGCCCATGTGGCTGATGCTCCACGGCGGCGGCGACGATCCCCTGCAGTTCCTGGATGAAATGGGCTTCATGACCCTGGCCGGCAAGGAACGCTTCGCCATGATCGCCCCCATCCACGGCGCTATGTTCACCGTGGGCCAGGATGTGTTCCCCGCCGTGGTGGAATACTTCCTCGCCAAATATCCCGCCCTTGACCCCACCCGCGTCTATGTGACCGGCTACTCCATGGGCGGCGGCGCCACCCTGCACGCCATCAACGGCAACGCCAGGATCTTCGCCGCCGCGGCACCCAACGCGGCAGCCATCTTCAACACCCCGGATGAAGAAGTGAAGCTGGACGACCTGGATATGCCCATCCTGTTCACCACCGCCACCTATGACTTCTGCGGCTTCGGCGGCGTGAACGGCTTCGCGGCCACCCCCGTGGCGGACGATCCCTACGATCCCGAGCACATCAACACCTCCTACCAGAACCGCATCAACGCTTTCCTGACCCTGAACGGCATGGAGAACATTGATTACGATTTTGAAGCCTATCCCATCTCCGGCTTCCGGGGCGACGCATACTGGGAAAAGCTGCTCAACAACGAGTACATGAACCGCACCTGGCTGCTCAACAACGACCAGGGCGTGCCCATGGTGGGCCTGAACGTGACCGACTACATGCCCCACGGCCTGTATCAGGAATTCGGCCCCATCTGCTGGGAATATGTGAAGCATTTCAGCCGCAACCTGGAAACCGGCGAAGTGATTTACAACCCCTATGTGAACTGATTCCGCGCCTGTGTCTCCGGCCCGCCGCATCCCGGCGGGCCTTTAGTCTTTGCGCGGTTGGGCGATTGGTTGGTTCTGTTTTGAAAGTTGTTGTTTTCTTTCTGTCTCTATGGAAAATGGCTGGGGCTTTCTGCTATAATGATCGTACTCTTCCACGCCCTGAAGCGGAAGGAAGAGCGAACAGGAGATGAGGATAGGGTGCAAAAGCCGCGTTTTTGGGCTTTCCTGATGATTTTGGTTCTGTTTATGGCCGCGCTGACGGGCTGTTCCAATCGGGCAAAGGATGATAAAAAGGACGACGCTCTGCTGCTGGGCTTTTCTCAGCTGGGTTCCGAAAGCGGCTGGCGCATCGGGAACACCATCAGCGTGCAGGATGCGGCGCAGGCCGCCGGGGTCCGGCTGATGCTGGAAAACGCCAATCAGTCCCAGGAAAAGCAGCTCACCGCCCTGCGCTCCTTTATCGCTTACCGGGTGGACGTGATCGCCTTCAGTCCCATCGTGCAGGACGGCTGGGACAACGTGCTCAGAGAAGCCAAGGAAGCGGGCATTCCCGTGATTATTGAAGACCGCACCGTGGTTACGAAGGACGAATCGCTGTACGCCGTCCACGTGGGCAGCGATTTTTACAGCGAGGGCGTGATGGCGGGAGAATACCTGCTGAAAAAGCTGTCCACCCTGCCCCCCGAAACCGTGCTGAACGTGGTGGAGCTCACCGGCACCCAGGGTTCCTCCCCCATGCTGCTGCGCTCTGCCGGTTTCCATGACACCGTGGCCAAGGAGCCCCGCATCCGCATCCTGGACAGCGTATCCGGCGATTTTATGATTTCCAAGGGCAAGGAATGCGTTCGGCTGATGCTGGAAAAATACGGCTCCGACTTTGACGTGCTGTTTTCCCACAACGACGCCATGATGTACGGCGCGCTGGAAGCCTTCGGCGAATACGGCGTGACCCCCGGCAAGGACGTGATCGTCATTTCCGTGGACGGGGAACAGGAAGCCATCGATCTGCTCAAAGAAGGCAAAGTGAACTGCGTGGTGGAATGCACCCCCATGCTGGGCGAGGCCATTATGCAGATTGCCAAGGATCTTGTGGACGGCAAACCGGTGGAACGGGAAATTTATTCTTCCGAGCGGGCGTTTACTGAATTTGACGATTTGTCCCAGCTCGCCCCGAGGGGGTACTGACAGTGGAAAGGATCATCGCGCTGAACAAACGGAACAGCATCATTTCCATGGTGAACGGCAGCGGTCGCTTTTTTACGACGGCTCTGCTGGTTTTTATGATGATCAATCTTGCGTTCACCTTTCTGTTTGAAAAAAGGTACGAGGATTTCGTGGTCGAAATCGAATCGGTGATCGCCCTGAAGCCCTTCATCTACGACGAAACGGTGGAGGAATGCCAGGCCCGCGCCATGATCGACTCGGTGGAAGAAAAGCTGACCAGCAGCAGCGACGCGCCGGAAGATACGGAACTGCTGGTGGTTCGGCGCACCCTGGAAACCATGCGCCAGTATGTGGCCCGCATCGAAGCCAATATTATGAACAGCGTCAGCATCGACGAAAGCCAGGGCCTGCTGGGCGAATTGCGCAACGTGTGCAGCTTGGGGCGGGATCTGGTGGAAGAATACATTGCAAAACGCATCGCCCGGGAGGCGGAGGAAAACCGGCGGGCCCGGATGATGTTCGTGGTGTGCTGGCTGCTGGAAATTTTCCTGTGGAGCGTCATGATTCACGTTTTCATTCAGCTCAACCGCCACCTGTCGGGGTTCATCGAGGGGCAGATTCAGCAGCTGGAACGGTTCGCGGGACAGATTGCCGACGGCGAGCTTACTACACGCGCCCCGGATATGCAAACCAGGGAGCTCATGCCCCTGACCCAAAGCCTGAACACCATGGCCGTGCGCCTGAGCGGCCTGATGGCGCAGAACAAGCAGGAGCAGGAAAACCTGAAACGGGCCGAGCTGCGCATGCTGCAAGCCCAGATCAACCCCCATTTCCTCTATAACACCCTGGATGCCATCATGTGGCAGGCGGAAGCGAAAAACACCGAAGAGGTCATCCACATCACCCGCGCGCTCAGCGACTTTTTCCGCATTTCCCTGAGCGCGGGCGAGGAATGGATCACCGTGGCCCAGGAGCGGCGCCATCTGGAAGGCTATCTGTCCATCCAGAAGGTGCGCTATCGGGACATCCTTTCGTACAGCATCGAGCTGGACCCGGAGATCGACACCGAAATCGTGCCCAAGCTGCTTTTGCAGCCGCTGGCGGAAAACGCCATCTATCACGGCATCAAGCTCAAGCGCGGCGGCGGAAAAATCACCATCACGGGCAAGCGGGCGGGCGACTACCTGTATTTCTGCGTGCAGGATACGGGCACCGGCATGTCCCCCGAGCGCCTGGAGGAAATCCGCCGCGCCCTGCGCCAGGAAAACGTGCAGATGGACAGCACCACGGGCAGCGGCTTCGGGCTGAAAAACGTGGACATGCGTATCCGTCTCTACTATTCGCAGCAGGAGGGCCTGCAAATCGAAAGCGATGCGGACGGCACCAGGATCAGCTTCCGGGTGCCCGCCGGAATGGAAGGGAAGAAACATGTATAAGGTTTTCGTAGTGGACGACGAAATCGTGATCCGGGAAGGACTGCGCAACAACATCGACTGGGAGGCCAACGGCTTTCAGCTGGTGGGCGAAGCGCCGGACGGGGAAATCGCCCTGCCCATGATCCGCGATGAAAAGCCCGATATCCTCATCACGGATATCCGCATGCCCTTTTTGGACGGTATCGCCCTGTGCCGGGAGGTACGGCGGGTGATGCCCTGGATCCAGATCGTGATCCTGTCCGGCTTCGACAGCTTTGACTACGCCAAGCAGGCAATTTCCCTGGGCGTGCAGGAATATCTGCTCAAGCCCATTTCCTCGGACGAGCTGAAAAGCGTGCTGTCCCGGCTGGTCAAATCCATCGAAAAAGAGCAGATGGAGCGCCAGGACCTGGAAAAGCTGCGCCAGCAGATGCGCAACGGAAAAATGCTGGTGCAGGAACAGATCATCAGCAACGTCATCATGAACGGCGTAAGCGAAACGGAAGGAAGGAAAATCTGCACCCAGATGCGTTCCTTCGGCATCAATCTGCTCTCCTCCTACTATGCGGTGATCGAGTTCCGCGCCACCAGCGGCGACCCGGATTATACCGATATGCACGCCAGCCTGATGAAGCTGATGGAGCGCTGCTGCGATTCCGTATTTTTGAGCAGCGGCGAGGGTTTCCTCAACGCCCTGGTGCTGGGCGACAGCGAAAAGGACATCGAGGAGCGCGCTTACTCCTTCGCCCGTTCCGCCCTGGACGAATTGGACCGGGCGGGCTACGACGACGTTCGGGCCGCCATCGGGGAAACGGTGACCAGCTTCTGTGATATTTCTTCGTCCTATAAATCCGCCCGCCATACCCGGCACGTATCCGAAAACACCCGCCAGCCCCCGCAGATGCGCCGCATCATCGGCGCGCGGGATGTGCGGGAAGCCCCCCGCCACGCGGAAAAGGCCATGGAGCACCAGTCCCTCTATGACCGCATGAAGTATGCCGACCTGGGGGATTTCAAAGAGCAGATCATGGATTACGTGGATTCCCTCAAAGCGGTGAACGCCTGCATCCCCCTGGACGGCAGCTATCTGCGCTCCGAAGTGCTCATGACCGCCTTCCGCATCATTCAGGAGGCGGGCGGCGATCCGCAGAAGGTGCTGGACCCCAGCTGGCTGGACCGTTCCTCCGCCGGGCTGGACGATCTGGAGGGTTATATTTCCCGGGCGCTGGCGATCATGCACCGGGCCATCAAATTCCGCGAATCCAACGGCAGCGTAAAGGGCAATCCGGCGGTGAACAAGGCCCGCCGGTATCTGGAAAACAATTTCACCAATCCCAACCTGACCTTCCAGGACGTGGTGGATCACGTGGCCATGTCCAGCAGCCATTTTTCCACCCTCTTTTCCCAGACTACCGGCATGACCTTCACCAAATACCTGATCGATCTTCGCATGGCCAAGGCCCGGGAGCTGCTGTTCAGCACCTCCATGCGCTCCTCGGAAATCGCCTATGCCGTGGGCTATAACGACCCGCACTATTTCAGCTACCTTTTCAAGAAGTGCTCCGGCGTTACCCCCAGCGAATTCCGCACAGGCTGCGCCAGACCGGACGGGGACAAGCCGGAAGACTGACAGCCAGAACAAAATCAACTGATAACCAAAAGACAATCGACCAAAATGCAGGAATGTTCGTTTTTTCCGTGAAAAGGAAAAACAAATTGCACTGATGAAACAAGCATATCTCTTTCCTTCCCATACGCCGAAACGTATAATATGGGTAAAGCGCTGGCAAAAGTGCCCGCAGATAAAAACTTTTGGGAGGAAAAAGACATGAAAAAGATTCTTGCTCTGGTTCTCGCTCTGGTCATGGTAAGCTGCCTGTTCGTTACCGCGCATGCGGACGAACTGCTCAAGATCGGCTACGTGCAGGTCGGCCACGAGTCTGACTGGCGTATGGCCAACACCCAGAACTACTACGACGTGTTCACCAAGGAAGCCGGCTTTGAACTGGAACTGATCGACTGCGACAACGACCATGCCCGTCAGCTGCAGGAAGTCCGCAACTTCATCACCAAGGACTTTGACTACATCGTGATCGACCCCATCCAGGAAGCTGGCTGGGACGACGTGCTGAAGGAAATCCAGGATGCCGGCATCCCCTGCATCATCGCCGACCGCGCTGTGGCCGCTTCTTCTGACCTGTACACCACCGCCGTGGGCACCAACATGACCGCTGAAGGCGAAACCGCCGGTCTGTGGCTGGAAGAATACCTGGCTGGCAAGGCCGCCAAGATCCTCGTGATCGAAGGCTCCACCGGTTCCTCCGCCGCCATCGGCCGCGCCGAAGGCTTCAACAAGGTTGCTGCCAACCATCCCGAGTGGGAAATCCTGGCTTCTCAGGACGGCGACTTCACCCAGAATGGCGGCCAGGCCGTTATGGAAGACTTCATCAAGCGCTTCCCCGAATTCGACGTTGTGGTTTGCCACAATGATAACGAAGCCTATGGCGCTATGGACGCTATGGACGCTGCCGGCATCAAGTACGGCGTGGACGGCAAGATCATCATCTCCTTCGACGCTACCAAGGAAGGCCTGACCCGCACCCTGGCCGGCAAGATCCTGTGCAACGTGGAATGCAACCCCATCCAGGCCGTCATCGTCATGAACGTTATCAACGCTCTGAAGGCCGGCGAACAGGTTGAAAAGTTCACCCTGGTTCCCGATGAAGGCTTCTGCGCTCCTGGCATCGAAAGCGCCATCGTGACCACCATGACCGACGAAGTGCTGGCTGCCCGCAAGTATTGATCCCGCGGCCTGACGCTTACCGGTTCTGCATGAAGAACAAGTAAAACCATCGATGCGGGAGGAGCCGGAAGGTTCCTCCCGCGTTTTCTTCCATCGGGAACGCTGAAAAGACGCGAATCATGCAGGAAAACCCATGCCCCGCCGCGAATATGACGCACAAAAGCGCGACGCGGCGCGGTAATATTGTAGAAAGGGAATCGTGCTATGAGCAATCGAGTAATCTTGACGATGCGTGGAATCTGCATGACGTTTCCAGGCGTCAAGGCGCTGCAGAATGTGGATTTTACCCTCCGCGAGGGCGAGATCCACGCGCTGATGGGCGAAAATGGCGCGGGAAAATCCACCCTGATCAAGTGCCTGACAGGCGTAAATGACTTTGAGCAGGGCGAGATCCAGATGGAGGGCAAGTCCATCCGCAATCATTCCACCCTGGACGCGCAGAAGAACGGCATTTCCACGGTGTATCAGGAAGTGAACCTGTGCCCCAATCTGAGCGTGGCGGAAAACCTGTTTATCGGCCGCGAGCCGCTGACGAAAATCGGCGTGATCAACCGCAAGGCCATGATGAATCGGGCCAGGGAGCTGATGCAGAAGCTGGACATTCAGGTGGACGTGACCAAGACCCTGGACAGTTATTCCATCGCCATCCAGCAGATGATTGCCATTGCCCGCGCCGTGGATATGGAATGCAAGGTGCTGATTCTGGACGAACCCACCTCCTCTTTGGACGACAAGGAAGTGGAAAAGCTTTTCACCCTCATGCGCAGCCTGCGGGATCAGGGCATCGGCATCATTTTCGTCACCCACTTTCTGGAGCAGGTGTACGCCGTGTGCGACCGCATCACGGTGCTGCGCAACGGGCAGCTGGTGGGCGAATACCAGATCGCCGATCTCCCCCGCCTCAAGCTGGTGGCGGCCATGATGGGCAAGGACTTTGACGACCTGCAGTCCATCAAATCCAAAGAGGACGAAACCGTATTCGGCGAAATGGAAATCGAAGCCAAGGGCCTGAGCCACGCCCGGAAGATCAAGCCCTTCGACCTGGACATCCACAAGGGCGAGGTGATCGGCCTGACCGGCCTGCTGGGCAGCGGCCGCAGCGAGCTGGCCCGCTGCATCTACGGCGCGGACAAGGCCCAGACCGGCACCCTCAAGGTGGGCGGCAGGGAAGCCAAAATCAACGCGCCCATCGACGCCATGCGCCTGGGCATGGGCCTGCTGCCCGACGACCGCAAGGCCGAGGGCATCGTGGAAGATTTGTCCGTGCGGGAAAACATCATGCTGGCCATGCAGTCCTTAAAGGGCGTGCGGGCGAAAATCCCTATGGATAAGCAGATGGAGATCACCAAAAAGTATATCGAGCTGCTGGAAATCAAAACGCCCAGCACCGAAACGCTGGTAAAGCAGCTGTCCGGCGGCAACCAGCAGAAGGTAATCATCGCCCGCTGGCTGGCCACCGACCCGGATTTCCTGATCCTGGACGAACCCACCCGCGGCATCGACGTGGGCACCAAGACGGAAATTCAGAAGCTGGTGGTGGATCTGGCCCGCCAGGGAAAGAGCGTGATCTTTATTTCCTCCGAAATTGAGGAAATGCTGCGCACCTGCAACCGGCTGGCCGTGCTGCGCGACGGAGAAAAGGTGGGCGAGCTCACCGAAAACCTGACGCAGGAGTCGGTAATGAAAGCCATTGCTGGAGGTGAGCGGAATTGAAAAGCGTGAAGGACTGGTTCAAAAAGATTTCCAAAAAGCCGCTGTTCCTGCCCTTGTTCAGCGTGTTCCTGGTGCTGGTCATCAACGTGATCTACGACGCGGTGCAGGGCAACTACATCTTTTCCTTCTTCACCTTTGAGCTGAAAGAAGGCGCGCTGTACGGGCGCATCGTGGACATCCTGAACCGCGGCAGCGAGGCCGCCATCTTGGCCATCGGCATGACGCTGGTGGTATCCTCCTCCGGCGGTACGGATATTTCCGTGGGCTCCGTTATGAGCCTGGCGGGCAGCCTGTGCTGCATGCTGCTGGCGGGCTTCGGCGTCACCCACGTGCGCGGCCCCGAGGAACTGCAAATGCCCATTTGGGTGGGCGCGGTGGCCGGTATCGCCATTGCCGGCGTGGTTGGCCTGTTCAACGGCTTCCTGGTGGCCAGGATGAAGATTCAGCCCATGGTGGCTACCCTGATCTTCTTTACCGCCGGGCGCGCCATCGGTCTGCTGCTCACCAATAACAAGATGGTGTACATCCTGCTGGACGAATTCAAGTGGTTCGGCTTAGGCAAAACGTGGATTCTGCCCACGCCCACGGTGATCGCCGCCATCTGCATCGCCCTCATGGTGCTGGTGCTGCGCTTTACCTCCCTGGGCATGTACGTGCAGTCCGTGGGCATCAACCCCCGGGCCTCCCGCATCGCGGGCATCAATTCCGCCGCCATCATCCTGCTGTGCTATATAATCTGCGGCCTGTACGCGGGCGTGGCGGGCATCGTGGCCACATCCCGCATCTACTCGGCGGACTCCAATAACATCGGCCTGAACCTGGAGCTGGACGCCATCTTAGCCGTGGCCCTGGGCGGCAACAGCCTGGGCGGCGGGCGCTTCAACCTGGCGGGCTCCATCATCGGCGCTTATACCATTCAGGCCATCACCACCACCATGTACGCCCTGGGCGTAGCCAAGGCGCAGGCCCCGGTTTATAAGGCCATCATCGTGATCCTGATCGTGGTGGTGCAGTCCCCGGCGGTGAAGGCGTACTTTGCGCACCGCAAGGCCCAGAAAGAAAGCCTTGCCATCGCGGGAAGGAGCTGATCGAGATGAAAAAGAAGAGCATCAACAACCATACGATCCTGCTTTTGATCACCGTGGGCCTGTTCATCGTGCTGTACGGCGCGGGCTATATCTCCTACGGCGTGATCGACGTAAAGGGTTTTGAAAAGCTGCAAACCTTCCTGGACATCCTGCGCACCAACGCCGCCCTGATCTGCATTGCCTGCGGCATGACCTGCGTCATGCTCACCGGCGGCATCGACATTTCCGTGGGCTCCCTGGTGGCTATGGACTGCATGATCTTAGCCGTGGGCATGGAATACCGGGAAATCTCCCCCACCCTGCTGGTACCCTTCGTGCTGCTCATCGGCGTGGTCTTCGGCGCGGTCATGGGCTATCTGATCGGTTATCTGGATATTCAGCCCTTTATCGTCACCATGGCGGGCATGTTCTTCGCCCGCGGCATGACGGCCATGATCTGCACCGATCAGGTGAACATCGCCAAATCCAATTGGTTCAAGGATCTGGCCGCCGTCAAGATTTATATGCCCTTCGATATCGGCGCGGTGGTCAATAAGCGCGGGGTGAAAATGGTGCCCTACGTGAACGTGTCCGTCATCATCGCCCTGGTGGTGGTGATCCTGGTGTTCCTCATGCTGCGCTACACCCGCACGGGCCGCAGCATGTACGCCGTGGGCGGCAGCCACACCAGCGCCGCGCTCATGGGCCTGAACGTGAAGCGCACCAAGATGTTCACCTACGTCCTTTCTTCCTTCCTCTGCTCCATCGGCGGCATCTGCTACTGCATGAACACCATGTGCGGCACCACCACCCAGGCCCTGGGCCTGGAAATGAAGGCCATTTCCTCCGCCGTCATCGGCGGCACCCTGCTCACCGGCGGCGTGGGCAACGTGTTCGGCTCCTTCGTGGGCGTGCTCATCAACGGCACCATCCAGAGCATCGTCAGCTTCAACGCCGAGCTCACCCGCCTGGGCGGCACCGTGCCCAACGTGGTTTCCGCTTTCCTCCTGTTCCTGTTCATCATGCTCCAGGCCGTGTTCGCCAAGCTGCGTGAACGCAAACAGAACTGAC
>CACWWM010000095.1 GCA_902764565.1 uncultured Eubacteriales bacterium | reverse complement strand
GCCGTCGGCGGGTTTTGCGGGCATCACGATTTCTTCCACGGCGGGTTCTTCAATCACTTCACCCTTGGAAGCGGCGTAAGCCTTGTTGAGGCCGTTCACGATAGCGGTCTTGGTGAAGGTCGCGCCGGTCAAGGCATCGATGTCGCCGATTTCAAGGGGCATCTGCTTGCCGATGAAGGGATACTGATTCTCGGGCAGCAGCGCCTTCGCGCCGAAGCCGTCGGTCTCGGCGAACTGATCGTCGCCCACGGAGATATAGGTGATCTTGCCGTCCGCGTCGAAAGCGGCTTCCACATAAACGGGACCGGCGAAGCCCTTTTCAGCGGCGCTGAATACGCCGTCGGCGGGTTTTTCGGGCATCACGATTTCTTCCACGGCGGGTTCTTCAATCACTTCACCCTTGGAAGCGGCGTAAGCTTTATTGAGGCCGTTTACGATGGCGGTCTTGGTGAAAGTCGCTCCGGTGAGCGCGTCCACGTCGCCGATCTCCAGCGGCATCTGCTTGCCGATGAAGGGATACTGTTCTTCGGCTTCCAGGGCGCGCGCGCCGAAGCCTTCGGTTTCGGCAAACTGATTGTCGCCTACGCCAAGGTAGGTGATCTTGCCGTCCGCGTCGAAAGCGGCTTCCACATACACGGGACCGGCGAAGCCCTTTTCGGCGGCGCTGAATACGCCCTCGGCGGGCTTTTCAGGCATGGTGGGCGTTTCGGGCACAACGATCTCCGCGCCGCCCGCGATAGCGTAGGCGTTGTTCAGGGCTTTCACCACGGCGGTGGAGGAAATGGTGGCACCGGCGATCACGTCGATGTCGGCAACCTCCAGGGGCATCGTCTTGCCGATGAACTGGATCATAAAGTCGGGCTCGATCACGCCCACGCCGATATCCTCGGCAAAGCTCTCGTCGCCCACTTTGATATAGGTAACTTTTCCGGCGCCGTCAAAGGCGGCTTCCACGTATACCGGGCCCCGGAAACCCTTTTCAGACGCGCTGAAAACGCCGTCCGCGGGCTTTGCGGGCATTTCCACACCGGCAATGCCCATCACGTCGGCCTTGATGTACTTTACAATGTCGTTCACGCCGTTGACTACGGCGGTGGTGGTGATGGTGGCGCTGGTCAGCGCGTCCACCGTGCTTTCCGTAGCGGTGCCGCCCGCCTTGATGTAGCTGACGGGGTACACCTTTCCGGCAAACTGGTTGGTGAAGGCGGGCTCCTTGGAGCGCGCGCCTAAACCGGCCGTTTCAGAGAAGCTGGAACCGCCCACGGAAATGCCGCCGATGGTGAAGGTGTCAGGCGCGCCTGTGGTGTCCACGCCCGCGATCACTTCGACCTTGCCGCCAAAGCCGTTCACCGTTTTCTGGGCCACATAGCCCACGGCGTTTCCGTCCTTGAGCCCGGCATAGGCCCAATCCACGGATGCGCCTTCATTCAGCGTCAGTTCTTCAAAGCTGTCCGCATTGGGCAGCGCGGCTTTGCGGGCGTTATCCGCTGCCAGCACAGCCTGCTGCGCTATGGGCTCTTGAGTCAGGGCGTATGTGCCGCCCAGGGCCAGGCCCGCTGCCAAAGTGATGATCAGCAGCACGGCCCAACCGGGAAGATGTTTCTTCACGTGGTTCCGTCCTCCTTGCTCTGTTTCCCGGAAGGAAAGGGAAACACAGTTTCTTCTTTATCCCCGGTAATCCGGGAAAAGGGCCGACCCGGCCCTATGGATAGCGTTGTTCAGATGTCCGGCGCGTTGGGGTCCGGCGTATGGCTGGGCACCACAAGCTCCAAATCCACATTGTTGGGCAGGCACAGCACGGACGCGCCCAAAATGCGCTGCTGGTAATTGTCAACGGTCACTTCGCCCTGATGCACGCAAAGCTGATTGTCGCAGGTGGAAGAGGCCATGTAAAACCCCTTTTCCGTCATGTGGATCACGTTCACCTTGCCGTCGCCCTGATCCACGGTCACGTCCCCTTCTTCGCCCACGGCGTAAATGCCGGAGATGCGGCCGTTCACGATGATGTACATATAGGCTTCGGCTTCCGGCGCTTTTTCCGGCGGATTTTCCGGCGTTCCGCTTTGCCCTTCACCGGGTGAAGCGGTGGGCGCGGGGGAGGCCTGGGCAAGCTGCTCAATCTGCTGCCGGATTTCTTCCTGGCTTCGTTCCGCGCCGGTATTCAGGAACCGCGCGGCGGCTATCAGCCCCAGGGCCGCCAGCAGGATCGCGCCGATGACCAGGGCGTTTTTCATCCCGGGCTTCATACCTTGCCTCCCGCGTTTTTAAGGGATCGCAGATATTGGCCCATACCGGAGGAAGCCTGCTCCGTGCCGTCCGGCAGCATCCACAGGGCTTCCACGCCCTCCATGCTCTCGATCAGCTTGAGGCCCTCTTCGGCGGACAGCACGAACAGGGTGGTGCTCAAAAAGTCCGCTAAGGTGGAGCTTTCGCAGATGATCGTTACAGAAAGCATTTTGGTGGAAGGGAACAGGGTTTCCGGGTCGATGATGTGATGGTAACGCTGGCCGTCCACCACATAAAAGCGGTGGTAATCGCCGCTGGTGACCACGGTCAGGCTGTGCAGGTCCACGATATCCCGGTACATCAGCCCCCCGCCGTTTTCGTCCGGCCTGGGGTCCTCCACGCCGATGGCCCAGTTGGCGCGCCCGTCCAGCGGCGCTTCACCGGCGTACACGTTGCCGCCCAGGCTGATGAGGAAGGAGGGCATATGCTCCCGCAAATAGGGCAGCACCGCGTCCGCCGCCCAGCCCTTGGCCACAGCGCCGATATCCAGGGTGATTTGGGGGTCGGCAAAGAATACGGTCTGTTTTTCGGCGTCCAGGATCACCTGGTCAAAATCCGTGTGCGCGCTGGCAGCTTGCAGCGCTTCCACAGGCGGCAGCTGGGCGGCTTCGGGATGGGCCATGCCCGCTTCCCGGTATTCGTGCCAGATGGACAGCACCGCGCCCATGGCGATGTTGGTGCTGCGCAGACCATTGTTCCATTGCTCCTTGCACCAGGAGATCAGGGAAAACAGTTCCTCGGGAATTTCCACCGGGGCTTCCGCCGCGTGGCGGTTCACATAGTACAGGTTGCTCAGATCCTCATAGGCGTTATAAGCGTCGAACACCTGATCAAAGCGCCGAAGCATCGCCATGGTATCATCAAAAACCCGGTCAAATTCCTCCTGGGTGCGGGCATAGCCCATCAGGGTGATTTCGGTATCGAAAATATCCAGGGCACGGCGGGAAAATTTGGTATACGCGCTTTCAGAAAGTCCAAAGGGAACAAGCGCTGATACGGCCAAAAGCGCCGCCAGCAGGATGCAGAAAAAAGATGCGGATTTCAGCTTCATGGGGCCCTCGCTTTCCATGGGTTTACACGAATAAATGCCCCTGAATGAGGCAATTATTTCTTCATGTATTATAGCAAAGAGTAAACGACTGCACAAGAGATTTTTCCGAACAATTTGTACCAATTTTGCGAAAGAAATTCTTAACAGAATCCACACAAAAAAGTATGATTGCGGAAAAGAATTCGGTCATAGATTTGCCAGATGCGCTCTTGTACATTCACGCCGATTCGTGTATACTAAACGGGCTGACGCAATTTCTATTTTATTTGTAGAAAAACCGCGGGGACCGCCGGACGCGCCCGCCGGAAACGAGGCAAGCATGGGACTGTTGATTTTTTTATTTTGGATCGTCCTGAACGGGCGGCTGACGCTGGAAACCGCGTGCATCGGCGCGGCGGTGACGGCCGCCGCCTTCCTGTTTGCGTGCAGGAGCTGCGATTGGTCGCTGAAAAAGGAAGGGCGGCTGTATATTGTCCTGCCGATGATCGTCGGCTATATATGCACGGTGATCTGGGAAATCGTGAAAGCCAACCTATCCATGTGCCGCCTGGTGTACGGGGGCAAGCCCGATCCCCGGGTGCGCACCATCCATACCGGGTTAAAGACCCGCCTTGCGCGCATGGCCCTGTCCAACGCCATCACCCTGACCCCCGGCACCATCACCCTGGCCTGCGAGGGGGACGAGCTGACCGTGCACTGCCTGACCCCCGCTCTGGCGGAGGGGCTGGATCATCTGATTTTTGAAACCAAGCTGGAAAGAATCGAGGCGACGTTCCTTGGATAACGTGTATACGCTGCTTTTGTATATCGCCATGGGCGTGCTGGGAATCTGCCTGTTCGTGTGCCTGTTCCGGGCTTTCCGGGGCCCCACCGCGGCGGATCGCGTAATTGCCGTGAACATGACGGGCACCATCGTGATTACCCTGATCCTGTTTCTTTCGCTGCTGCTCAAGGAAGGGTATCTGGTGGATATCGCCCTGATTTACGCCATGCTTTCCTTCCTGGCCGTGGTGCTTTTGTGCCGCATTTCCATCGGCGCGTACAGGGCCCGCAGGGAAAAGGAGGAACATCGGGATGCTTGAATATCTTCGGCTGGGGCTGTTCGCCCTGCTGCTGCTTTCGGGGCTGATTATTCAGCTGACGGCAATCTTCGGCGTGAACCGGTTCCGCTTCGCGGTGAACCGCATGCACCCGGCGGGCATGGCGGACACCCTTGGCCTGCTGCTTATGGCCCTGGCCGCCGTGGTCTATTCGGGTTTTGACTGGATCACGCTGAAAATATTGCTGGTTGTGGCGCTTTTCTGGATCACCAGCCCGGTTTGCAGCCATTTGATCGGCAGACTGGTGCGGGAAACGGACGAAGAACATTTTGAAGCGGAGGCGAAGGAATGGAAGCCCTGAATGTGATCCTGCTTTTGTTCATCATCGTTTGCGCCGTGGCGGTGGCCGTCACAAAAAATCTTTTGTCCGCCGTGATCATCTTCATGGCGCAGGGTCTGGTGCTTTCGGTTGTGTGGATTTTGCTGCGCTCCCCCGATTTAGCCATTACGGAGGCCGCCGTGGGCGCAGGCATTTCGTCCATCCTGATGTTCGCCGCGCTGAAAAAGATCAAGGCCATCGGCGGGAAGGAGGAACAGGCGGATGAAAAAGAAAAATGACGCCTTTTCCCGCTTGCTGGACTGGCTGGAAAACGGGGATCAGGCCTTGGATACCGAGATGGAGGAAAGCCTTTCGGATGCTTTCCCGGCGGAACAGAAATCCAAAAGGAAGAAAAAAGCGGAAAAGAGGAAAACCGTTCCGAAGAACGCGTCCGCTCCGCGCCGTGCCTATGCGGATACCTGGTGGTACAGGGCCTGCGCCGTGCTGATTTGCCTGTCGCTGATCGGGCTTTTGCTGTTCACCGCCCTGCGGCTGCCTGAATTCGGCACCGCCGACACCCTGATCGACAGCGAACTGACGGAATTTTATGTGAAAAATACCCTGGAGGAAACCGGGGCGGTGAACATCGTCACCGGCATCATCCTGGATTACCGTGGGTTCGATACCTTGGGCGAATCCCACGTGCTGTTCATCGCCGTGTGCACGGTGCTGCTGATGCTCAGCGTGCGGGGCGAAAAAAACGAGGCGCTGCGCCTCAAGGCCAGCGAATACGAACGGCATTTTGAGCCGGGGGATGATCTGATCCTTCGCTCCGCCGCCCGCATCCTGACGCCGCTGACGCTGGTGTTCGGCCTGTACATCATTTTCAACGGCCATTTGTCCCCGGGCGGCGGCTTTTCCGGCGGGGCCATTTTAGGCGCGGGACTGATCCTGTACCAGAACGCCTTCGGCTATGAAAAGACCGAGCGGTTCTTCACCTATAAAACCTTCCGGTGGGTGTCGGTGTGCGCCCTGCTGTTTTACTCGGCGGCCAAGGGCTACCATTTCTTCACCGGGGCCAATCACATGGAAAACGGCATTTCTGCCGGTGCGGCGGGCAACATCCTGTCCGCCGGGCTGCTGCTGCCGCTGAACTTCGCGGTGGGCTGCGTGGTGGCCTGCACCATGTACGCCCTGTACACCATGTTCAGAAAGGGGGAGTTCTGATGGAAAAGCTGATTTACGAGCACCTGGACGAAGTGACGGCGCTGGTGCTGTTCGGCGTGGGCTTCACCCTGCTGCTGGTGGATAAAAATTTGATTAAGAAGATCATCGGCTTTTCCATGATGGACAGCGGCATTTACCTGTTTTTGGCCTCCTATGGCTACATCGAATCCCGCTTGGCGCCCATTTATGTGAACGGGAACACCAACCCGGACGCTTATGTGAACCCCCTGCCCGCGGGCCTGGTGCTCACCGGCATCGTGGTGGGCGTCAGCGTGACGGCGGTCATGCTGGGCCTGACCGTGCGCCTGTACCAGCGCTACCGCACCCTGGATATGGATGAAATTGCCGAACGGATTCGGGGAGAGGGGAAATGACCATGACGTGGTGGCAAAATCTTCCCCTGTTCCTGATCCTGTGCCCGCTGATGTGCGCGGCCATCTGCTCGGCGCTGAAGGGCAAGGCGGCCCGCATCGTGATCGCCGCGCTTTCCGCCCTGGAATGCGCCGGGATGGGCGTGCTGCTGTACTACACGGCGAAGGGCAATGAGAGCTTTGTGTACGCCATGGGCGAAATCGGCGCGCCCTTCGGCAACGAACTGCGCATTGGCCCCCTGGAAGCCCTGACGGGCCTGGGCTTTTCCCTGGTGCTGTTCACCGCCATCCTGGGCGGGTGGCACAGACTGACAAAGGACGTGGCCCCCAACCGCATGAACCTGTACGGCTCCGTGACCTGTCTGCTCACCTCCGCCATGGCGGCCATGGTGTTCACCAACGACCTGTTCACCGCCTATGTGTTCATCGAAATTTCCACCATCGCTTCCTGCGCCCTGATCGGGGCCAGCAACAAGGGCAAAACCCTGTTTTCCGCCGCCCGGTACATGATCATGAACCTGATGGGCAGCGGCCTGTTCCTGCTGGGGCTCTCGATGCTGTACTGCCTGACGGGGCATCTGCTGTTTCCCCAATTGGGCGCGGCGGTGAGGGATTTGCTGGAGGGAGAAAGATATTCCATACCGCTGTATATGTCCTTCCTGCTCATGACCCTGGGCGTCGCCATCAAAAGCGCCCTGTACCCTTTCCACACCTGGCTGCCGGACGCTTACGGCAACGCCACCGCCACTTCCAGCGCGGTGCTGTCGTCCATGGTGTCCAAGCTGTATATCTTCCTGCTCATTAAAATTTTCCTCCGCGCGGCGGGCTGGGAGGTATTCGCCCGCAGGATCGAGGACGTGCTGCTGCTTTACGCGGCGGCGGGCATGGTGATGGGCTCCGTCCATGCCATCCGGCAAAAGCACCTGACCCGCATGGTGGCCTACTCCTCGGTGGCGCAGATCGGCTATATTTTCCTGGGCATTTCCCTGGGCACGGAAGCGGGCATGGCGGCGGCTGTGTACCACATTTTAGCTCATTCCGCCGCGAAAGCCATGCTGTTCCTGTCCGCTAACCGCCTGCGGGAAGCCTCGGGGGATGAAGACACCTTTGCCGCCCTGCGGGGAAGCGCCCTGCGCGCGCCCCTGGCCGGGCTGGCGTTTACGGTGGGGGCCTGCTCCCTGGTGGGTATTCCGGGCCTGGGCGGCTTCACCAGCAAGCTGTATTTGGCCAGCGCGGGCGTGGAAGCGGGGGGCCTGCGCATGGCGATCGTGCTGGCCGCGCTGGCGGTGAGCACCCTGCTGAACGTGGCGTACATGCTGCGCAGCGTGCTGACGATTTATCGAAAAAAAGAAGAAACAGACCAAAGTATCCTTTGTAAAGACAGGCTGTTTGCCGTCGCTTGATCGAACAGGGCATCCGTTTGTTTGCCTGATTGTAACGGGAGGATTTTTGTATGAAGGCCTTATTGATGGTTTTGTCCGTACTGCTGCCCATTGCGTTGGCCCTGGTGTGGCGCTTCAGCCATTTGGAAGGGAAACGCCTGAGCCGGGCCACCGTGCTGACCGTTTGCGTCGGGGCGTGCCTGGCCGCGCTTGCCGCGCTGCTGCCCCTGGAAGGAGAAATCTCCCTGCGCTGGACGGATATGCTCACCCTGTCCCTGCGGGTGGACGGGGTCAGCCGGGTTTGGCTGCTTTTGATCGCTGTGATCTGGCCTGGGGTGGCGCTGTACGCGACGGAATATTTGGAGCACGATCCGAATCCCGGCCGGTTCTTCCTGTTCTATACCATTACCCAGGGCATCCTGCACGGGCTGGCCATGAGCGGCAATCTGGTCACCTTCTATATGTTCTATGAGGCTATGACCCTGCTCACCGTGCCGCTGGTGCTGCACAACATGGACAAGGAGGCCGTGGCCGCCTCCATCAAGTACCTGATCTATTCGGTGATCGGCGCTTCCGCCGCCCTGATCGGCATTTTCTTCGTAGGCGCTGTGGGCGGCACCGGCGAT
>CACWWM010000094.1 GCA_902764565.1 uncultured Eubacteriales bacterium | reverse complement strand
GAACTCCAGGTGAGCTTGGCGTTGCTGCCGCCCATCAAAGCGGTCAGCTCCTCGTTCACGATCTTGATCACCTGCTGCCCGGCGTTCAGGTTGGCCAGGATTTCCGCGCCGATGCAGCGCTCGGTCACCTTTTTGATGAAATCCTTCACCACCAGGTAGTTCACGTCGGCTTCCAGCAGGGCCATGCGGACTTCGCGCATGGCGTCCTTGATGTTCTGCTCGGTCAGCTTGCCCTTCCCGGTGAGCTTTTTAAACGCTTTTTGCAGCTTATCAGAAAGCCCTTCAAAGGCCATTACTCTTCCTCCTGATCCAGCAATGATTCGATCATGCGGCGGGCGGCCAGCAGATGGGGCTGGGTTTCATCCGTAGCTTCCACCCGGTTCAGTTCCTCCCGGCAGGCCGTCAGCCCCGCTTCCACCGCCTTGAAGCGCTTGAGCAGCCCCAGCTTTTCTTCCAGGGCTTCCAATTGGCGCTCCGTGCGGCCCACGGTGTCGTGCACGCTTTGGCGGGTGACGGCAAACTGGGCGGCGATTTCCGCCAGGGACAGATCCTCTTCCCAATGCAGCCGGGCCATTTCCCGCTGGTTTTCCGTGAGCATGCTGCCGTAGAAGCTCAGCAGCCAGGAAAGCAGCGCCCTTTTCTCCATCGTCCCGAATACATCCTGCGCCATGACGCCCTCCTGTCAGGCTTTTGACCTTGACAAGGTGCTATTATACACGTTTTTTTCGGCCTGTCAAGTGTTTTTCCTTGACATTGGCATTTTTTATTTGTTATCATCGTGTCGGAGGTGAAAATCATGTTCCGAAAAATGGTAAGGTTCAAGCAGCAGCTTCCCGAGGAAGAATGCATCGGCATCCTGACAAAGCAGCTTCGGGGCGTGCTGAGCGTATTGGGCGACGAAGGCTACCCCTACGGCCTGCCCATCAATCATTATTACTGCCCGGAGGACGGAAAGCTGTACTTTCACAGCGGCAAAACGGGCCACAAGATCGACGCCATGAAGGCGTGCGGCAAAGCCTCCTTCTGCGTCTGGGACGAGGGCTTCCGCCGGGACGGCGAATGGGCCCTGAACATCCGCAGCGTGATCGTGTTCGGCAGAATCGAAATCGTGGAGGATCAGGCCAAAGCCATGGAAATGGCCCGGCGGCTGAGCCGCAAATTCACCGACGACGAAGCCTACATCGACCGGGAAATCGCCTGCTCCGGCCCCCATACCCTGGTGTTCGCCCTGGTTCCGGAACACATGACCGGCAAGCTGGTGAACGAATCCTGAACTGTTGCGGAAAATAACAAACTATGATTTGACAAAGAGGAACCGGCGGGGCTTGGGGGCGGAGAGCCCCCATAAACCGTAACTGCCTTTCATGTTTTTCTTGAAAAATGGCAGAAAATCCCGTATAATAGGAGCAACGGAAAAAAGCACACAATCGTTATGGGAGGGATCACCATGCAGGCCGAACAGGGCAAGCAAAAGCGGTTTACCAAAAAAGAGTGGAGCTGGATCATGTACGACTGGGCCAACTCCATTTACGCCACCAACATCATGGCGGCCATCTTCCCCACCATCTTCGTTTCCATCGCGGGCGACGCGGGGGACATCTGGTGGGGCTACGGCACGTCCATCGCCACGTTCCTTGTGGCCGTGCTGGCCCCGCTGCTGGGCGCGGTGGCGGACTTCAAGGGCATGAAAAAGAAGCTGTTCACGGTGTTCATGCTCATGGGCGTGGTGTTCACCTTCATGATCGCATTGGTCATGCACAGCTGGCAGCTCATGCTGGTGGGTTACATTTTCAGCCGCATCGGCTTTTCGGGCAGCTGCCTGTTCTATGATTCCTTCCTCACCGACGTGACGTCCGACGAGCGCATGGACAAGGTATCCTCCTGGGGCTACGCCATGGGCTATATCGGCGGCAGCACCATTCCCTTTGTGATTTCCATCGCCGTGCTGCTGGTGTTGGGCTATTCCAGCCCCGTGGCGCAAATCTTCTCCATCGTGATCGTCAGCGTGTGGTGGCTGGTATTCTCTCTGCCCTTCCTCAAGAACGTGGAGCAAACCCACTACATCGAGCGCACGGCGGACAATTCCGTCGGCCAGATTTTCCGCAACATCGGCCACACCGCCAAGGACATTTTCCAGCGCAAGGGCCTGTTCCTGTTCGTGCTGGCCTACTTCTTCTACATCGACGGCGTGGGCACCATCATCAGCATTTCCACGGCCTACGGAACGGTGCTGGGCCTTGGCACGGTGGGCATGATCCTGGCCCTGCTGGTGACGCAGATCGTAGCCATGCCCTGCTCCATCCTGTTCGCCAATTTAGCCGCCAAGATCACCGCCCGGAAAGCGCTGGTGGGGGCCATCATCGTGTACACCTTCATCTGCTGCGTGGGCTTCTACATGGGCTTCTCCCTGGAGCCCCACCAGGCAGCCTATGAAACGGCCCTGAAAGCTGATTTTTCCGATCAGATCGCCGCCCTTGCCCCGGAAGCAGATGAAATGTCCGGCAATCTGGAGGGCTTTGAGGCCCTGGTCAAGGATTGCGAAAGCGCTTTCCGTGCCAAAGACCCCGGGGCGGAATTGGCAGCCATGCGCCAGAAGCTGGCGGAAACGCCGCTGTATAACCGCCTCAGCGACGAACGGTACACCGCCGCCGCTCAGGGCGTGCTGGATGCCGCCGACAGCTTTTACGCCAAGAACGCTCAGCTGGCGGCGAACCTGAACAGCGCGGTTTCCTTCTCCACCATCCTGTTCTGGGCCATGGCCACATTGGTTGGCACCGTGCAGGGCGGCATCCAGGCTGTTTCCCGCAGCTACTTCGGCAAGCTGATCCCCAAGGAGCGCAGCAACGAATTCTTCGGCTTCTTCGATATTTTCGGCAAGTTCGCGTCCGTGCTGGGCCCGGTGCTGTATTCCACCATCGGGGCTTGGACGGGCCGCAGCTCCTTCGGCGTGCTGGCCCTGATCGCCCTCTTCCTGGTGGGCCTCGTCATCATGACCGCCGGGCGGAAAGAGCTGGACGCGCTGGAAAGCGGCAAAGCGTAAGCTAAACATTTTTCCGGGGGAAACCTCTCTTTGAAGGTCAAAGAGAGGTTTCCCCCGGCCCCCTTCCGAGAAAACCACAATGGCGCTATTTCAATTATTGACCATTTGCATCATGATCCAAACGTTCAAATGGATGTATTGAAGTGCCGAACAATCGTCCAATTCTCGATTTACTGAAGCAGAAACGCTGCGATAACACGGTGTACGATCAGCTGCGGGAAGCGGAACTCCAGTCCGCCAGCACCGCCGAACGCCGCTCTCACGAGGAAGTGATGAAAGAAGCGCGGGCGTTACTGAACGGTGCGAAAGGGCGGAAGCGTTTATAAATCATCCACAGCGCTCTTGACTAAAGCGATCTCATAAAAGTGCCGGCCCTGAATCAGGGGCGGCTTTTTTGTTTGCGAAAATTGTCGCACGGTTTTCCCCCGAACCGCATAAACACCCATTTTTCGCGGCAGGATACAAAGGGGAAGGGCCAGAATGATTCCACCCATGTACTTTCAGGAGGGATGAAGCATGGAATTTGAACGGCGGCGGGACACCGTAACGGTGCGCATCACCGGGGAGCTGGACCATTGCAGCGCCCAGCCCATCCGGCGGGAACTGGACGGGCTGATTGCCGATCCGGGGGTGAAAAAGCTGGTGATGGATTTGCAGGACATGGCCTTTATGGATTCCTCCGGCATCGGCGTGATTTTGGGGCGTTACCGCGCCCTTGCCCTGCGCGGCGGGAAGGTGGCGGTGAAAAACATGAATCCCCAGGTGAAAAAAGTGTTTCTTTTGTCCGGCATGGATCAGGTCATTCAAATTATGTGAGGGAGAAAACATATGAAGATCATCAATGAAATGAAGCTGGAATTTATGGGCGTGCCGGAAAACGAGGGCTTTGCCCGGGTGGCCGTCAGCGCCTTCGCCGTGCAGCTGGACCCCACCCTGGACGTGCTGGCCGACATCAAAACCGCCGTCAGCGAGGCCGTGACCAACGCCATCGTGCACGGCTACGCCGACGCGCCGAGGGGCATTGTCACCGTAGCCGCCGCCCTGCGGGACGACGGGGTGCTATCCCTGGAAATCACGGACAAAGGAAAAGGCATCGCCGACATCGACCGGGCCATGCAGCCCTTTTTCACCACCCAGCCGGAAAAGGAGCGCTCCGGCATGGGCTTTTCCGTGATGCAGACCTTTATGGACAAGGTGACGGTGGAATCGACGCTGGGCGAGGGCACCACCGTGCGCATGCAAAAGCGCCTGCGGGAGGGATGACATGAGCCTGTACGCCTTGGCGCAGGCGGGCGACCCGGACGCCTTATCGGCCCTGGTGCGGCAGCACATGCCCCTGGTGCAGGCCCTGAGCCGCCGCTTTCAAAGCCCGGAGGACGCCTTTCAGCAGGGCTGCGTGGGGCTGGTTGCCGCCATCCGCCGGTATCGGGAGGATCAGGGCTTTTCCTTTTCCACCTACGCCGTGCCGGTGATCTTAGGCGAAATGCGGCGTTCCGCCTGCCGGAACATGGGCTGGCGCACCCGGAAAAAGCTCAAACAGGCCCGGAATTACCAGGAGCAGCAGCTTCGGCAGTTTGGCCGTATGCCCCCGGTAAAGGAAACCGCCGAAAAGGCGGGCCTGCCCCCGGAGGAGCTGGCCATGCTGCTGGAAATGGAAAAAGGCCCGGTCTACGATGAAACCGGCCTTTTGCTTTCGTCCCTCCCCGACCCCGGCGGCGACGCCTGGCTGGTTCGGTTCTGTATTCAGGACATTCTTTCCCGCCTGCCGGGCGAGGAAAGCTGGCTCATCCGCCAGCGCTTCCTGCTGGGCCGCACCCAGACCGAGCTGGCCCAGGCCCTGCAAATCACCCAGTCCAGCTTCTCCCGCCGGGAAAAACGCGCCCGCGCCCATTTTCAGCAGGCGTGGATGGAGCAGGAGAAGGGGAGAAGGTAAAAGGATACTTTCAATCAGCGAGAGAGTTGGGAGTTGAGAGTAGAGAGTTGAGATTTATCGCCAATCGAAGCAGGATTCTCTTGCGACACTATATCATCTCAACTCTCAACTCTTCACTCTCAACTCTGATTTAAAGCGTCCTTGAAGCTTTTTCTGTCCCCGCCAGCCTGTCCAGCCATTGCCCGCACCCCTCCACAATATCGTCGCAGGCGGTATCGAAATCCCCGGTATACCAGGGGTCGGCGATGTCCCGGGGCCGGGAGCTATGTTCCAAAAGTAAGCGAATTTTGCCTTGGGGGTCGCCGCCGCAGATGCGGCGCATGTTCGCCAGATTGCGGTTTTCCATCCCCAGCAAAAGATCATATTGGTCGTAATCCGCTTTGGTCATCTGCCGGGCAAACTTGCCCCGGCAGTCGATACCCAGGGCGCGGAGCTTCCGCTGGGCGGGAGGATAAACCGGGTTGCCGTGCTCCTCGTCGCTGGTGGCGGCGGACGCGACGAAGAATTCCCCGCCCAGGCCCCGCTTTTCCGCCATGTCCCGGAAAATGAATTCCGCCATGGGGCTGCGGCAGATATTGCCAAGGCAAACCATAAGGACTCGGATCATTTTCATTGGTCTCCTCTCGAGCAAAGTTGAGAGTTAAGAGTTGAGATCATAGATAGTCTTTCCATCAGAGTTCTAAATATATTTGCTATATAAATCTCAGCTCTCCGCTCTCAACGCTTCACTCTGCCGTCATCGGCTGTATCAGCCGCACGCCGCGCTTGGCCACATATTCCATGGGCAGCCAGTATTCCAGGGCGCCGTATTCGTCGGTTTCAAAATACCACCGTGCGCCGGGCAGATCCTCCGGGGACAGGGCGGCCCGATAAGCCCCGCTGCGGGTCTGGTAAGACGGCGCGGCGCCGTTGATGCGTTCAAAGGTGGCGCCGGGAGCGGAATCCACCACCCGGATCATGGAGCCGTCCCCGTTCCTGCCGCAAACCAGGGCAATGTGGCCCCGGGCGATGGAAAAGCTGAAATACGCGCCCTCGTCCAGCAGCTGCAGGATCTGGGCTTTATCGTCGTACAGCTTTCCACGGGTTTTGAAGCCGAAATCCCGGGCGGCGGTGTTAATGAGCAATTCGTTGCTGGTGCCCTCCTCGGGAATCAGGCAATAGGCGTACTTGATCGCTAAGTTTTCCGGCAGGGCCGCGTCCTCCGTGTGCCCCATGCGCTGCAAGGCGTGGGACAGGGTGAAAATGGCGCAGCCCGATTTGCCCAAATTGCTGTGGCGGTATTTCTTATCCTTCCACCAGCCGTCCTTCTGGCTGTAAATATCTGAAAGTCCCTCCTGCGGTGTCAGGCTGCCGTCCACGGCAAAGGCGGCTTCCGCTGTGCGGGTCAGGCCGTTTTTGTCGGTCACGGTGACGGTAAGCACGTAGTTCCCCGCCTCCCGGGGCCGGTACGCGGCGGTGAAATGATCTCCCGGCTTGCTTTCGGCGAGCTTTTTTCCATTGCCCGTCAGGGTATAGCGGGTCTGGCAGTCTTCCCAGGCCGCCACGGTGATGTCCAGCACCTCCCCCACCGCTAAGGTTTCGGCGCTGAGGGTCACGGCCATTTCCCCTTCCGGCAGGGCGGCGGACGCCTTGGGCGGCACGGCGAAGCCGGTATAATCCCGCATGAGCAGCACCTTGCCCGTTTCCGCGTCCACCAGCGCCCCGTAGGCGTATTGATCGTTCCCGGTGAAATAGCCGAATCGCCAGGCGGTTCCCTCCGCCTGCACGGCGCTGTACAGGTTCGTTTTTCCAAAGGCCTTGAACTGCTTTTTCAGGGCTTTTTCCGCCGCGGCGGCGGCTTCCGTGGGGATCAGGGTTTCCCCGTCCTCGGGGCCGGTCAGGGCGATCTTGGATACGTCCGCCCAGCCGCACCCTGCATCGGCCAGCACCAGGCACCGATCGTTTTCGATCATCGTCACGGTCACGGCCGTTCCGGCGGGCAGGGACAGGACGGTTTTTCCATCCGTATCGGCAGCGGTCAGCAGATCACAGGGGGCGATGGCCGTGCCCTTTTCCTGCATCCAGTCCTGCACGCCGGCGGGTTCCTGGTACTGGAAGGTGAAATGGTTCGTTTCCACCCAGCCTTCCCTGCCGTCCACCCTCGCCCTGGCCCAATCCCCTTCCACGGATAGCACTTCCACGGAGCTTGCACAGGATATGGGGCCCAAAATGGCCGAGCCCTCCGCCGGTTCGGCGCGCAGCAGGGCCGATCCGCCGTCCAGATACACCGTCTGCCCCGGCAGGGCGGAGGGCAGCTTCAAAAACTGGGTTTTTACATAGCCCGTTTTTTTCTTATAGACGATCCGGCTCCATTCCGCCCCGGTTTCCTCTACCTCCACCAGGGTTTTGTTGGGTACGGATTGCACCGGGGTGGATTTTTCGTCCGCCTTTTTCCGCATATTCAGCGCGCCTCCCGGCGTGACCACCCGGGCCGTTTCCCCCAGGGCCGCGCCGACCGCGCAGAGCAGCAAAAATATCACCGCGAAAAATAATAACCGCTTGCCGTGTTTCACGTTCATTCCCCTTACTTGCTTTGGTGTCACCGCACCTATCTTATCACAAGTCCGCATGAATTACAAATTGGGATTTGACGGAGATGGGGAAACCAGCGGGGCTTTGCCCCGCACCCCACCAGGGCGGTGACCGCCCTGGACCCACTCCTGCGGAAATCACTTGATACGTTGAAAGAACTGGCTTCCCGCTGTTGCTTGGAAAGAAAAGCAAAGCTTGCGTCTGTTCTGCTTCTGGCCCGGCGGCTGAAAGCCGCCAACCCGGATGCGATGCATCCGGGGAAAGCCGGGGAATAATCCTTTAGGGGAAAGCTCGCTTTCCCCCTAAGGATTTTCCCGGCTTTCTATGGGCCAGA
>CACWWM010000093.1 GCA_902764565.1 uncultured Eubacteriales bacterium | reverse complement strand
CGGATGCCCTTATTATACCTTTTTCTTGCCAGATACGCAAGGGTTTGCCGGGGATTTATCAGGATTGCGCACGAATTGCAAATGGAGATACGTTGGGGGCTCTCCGCCCCCAGTTCCGCAGGCTCAATAGTCGCAAGTCCGCTTCATGCGAACATTGCTCCTTTTCGCCTGATCTCACCGCCGATGAGATTCTGCCCGCAACCTCAAAGGTCGCAACTCTCCACAGGAGAGCTTGCTCCCTTTCGGCTGATCTCAGCCCTGACATGATATCCGCCACAGGCGGATGTCAGGGCTTCGTCCACAGGCGGTCATCGGCGGTTCGTCCCCCGACCAAAGGCCTTCGGCCTCGACCAAAGGCCTTCGGCCTCTGGACACCAACCGGCGATAAATTGGTTGGCAAGAGCAGACCCCTTCCGCCTGTCGCGCCGGGATTACAAAATTCAGGGGCTTCTGGCCCACAGAAAGCCGGGAAAATTCCCAGGAAAAAGCTCGCATTTTCCTGGGGATTATTCCCCGGCTTTCCCCGGATGCCTTGCATCCGGGTTGGCGGCTTTCAGCCGCCAGGCCAGAAGCAAAAGGCATCATGCCCGGCCGTTTTCTCTATGCAGCAGCGGGAAGCTGTTTTTTTCAATGCGGCAATCCCATTCCGCAGGAGAGGGGTCCAGGGGAATCATTCCCCTGGTGGGGCCTGGGGTGAAGCCCCAGTGGTTCCCCTCACCGTCAAATTCTGTTTCTCCTTCTTAAGCAACGCTTTTTTGACATGATTCGGCACAAATGCTATACTGAAAAAATCAGAAAGTAAAGGGGATGGAACAATGGGTGGTGTTGCCGCGACAGACCGGCTGTATTATGAAAACGCGTACCTGCGGGAGTTTGACGCGCGGGTCATTGCCGTAAGGGAAGACGGATGGGCGGCGCTGGATCGTTCGGCCTTTTATCCCACCTCCGGGGGTCAGCCCTTTGATACGGGGCGGCTGAACGCGGCGCGCGTTATTGATGTGGAAGTGGAAAACGGGGTGGTGTGGCACAAAACGGACGCGCCCCTTTGCGTCGGAGAAGAAGTTCACGGCGAAATCGACTGGCCCCGGCGCTGGGATCACATGCAGCAGCACGCCGGGGATCATATGCTGGCCGGGGCCGCCTGGGCGCTGTTCGGCGGCGTGACCATCGGCCTGCATTTGGGCAAGGAAAACAGCACCATCGACATGGATTTGCCCGGCGGGCGCACCCATTTGACAGCGGAAGAAATGGTCGCCCTGGAAACGCTGGTGAACCGCCGCGTGCAGCAGGACGACCCCATCCGCTGCTGGTTCCCCGGGACGGAAGAACTGGCGTGCCTGCCCCTGCGCAAAAAACCCACGGTGGACAGCCACGTGCGCGTGGTCGCCATGGGGGATTACGAAATGGTGCCCTGCGGCGGCACCCATCCATCAACCACGGGGCAGATCGGGCCGGTAAAAATCCTGTCCTGCGCCCCGGCAAGGGGGAAAATGCGGCTGTGCTTCGTGGCGGGCATGCGGGCAATTTCCTATTTTCAGCAGGCGGCAGCCTGCGCGGAACGTGTGGCGGCGGCGCTTTCCTCCACCGTGGCCGAAGCCCCGGACGCTTTCCTGCGGGAGCGGGAAGCGCACCTCAATCAGCAGAAAGAAGCCACCCAGCGCCTGACCCAGGCGGCTTTGGAAATCCTGCGTCTGCGCAAATCGGGCCGCGTTTACGCCGCCCACCTGGCCTTCGCGGATCGGGACATCCTGCTGTCCGCCGCCAGGGAATTGACGAAAGACACCCAGGCCGTTGCCCTCCTCTCCTGCCCCGCCAAAATCGGCTGCGCCCTGCTGTTCGCCCGGGGCGCGGAGGCAGATTTGGATATGGCCGCGCTTCTGCGCCAATGCGGCGGCAAGGGCGGCGGGAAGCCCGATCTGGCCCAGGGCAGCGCGGCAGACGAAACAGCCTTGGAGCAAGCGACTTGGGCGGCGGGCGCTGAAATTCGATAGCCATGCAGGCATAAAGTGTGGAGTGTGAAGAGTGGAGTGTGGAGTTCATAGTGAATGTATTATACGCGGCAACATTTTGTGTTCAATGTGGAAAACAAGATAAAACTCCACACTCCACTCTTCACCCTCCAAACTGATTGAAATGCAGGGGAAATACCGCGTTTTCTCTTGCGTTCCTTAAGCCCGCTGTGTTACACTATGCACCGGCAAACGCCCATTCTGGTACATCGGAAGGATTCAAGGATGATTGAAACCTGGAACATTCCCGTAAGGCCCCTGACCGGCAGAACGCCGCGCAAGGTCTATGTATATCTTCCCCAACAGGCGGAGGAAGACCCGGAGGCCCGCTTCCCGGTGCTGTACATGTTCGACGGCCACAACGTATTTTTTGACGAGGACGCCACGTATGGAAAAAGCTGGGGCATGAAAGAATATCTGGAGGGCACGGGCACCGGCCTGATCGTGGTAGCTGTGGACTGCGACCATCGCCCCCCCAACGGCCGGCTGTGCGAATATTCGCCCTTTTCCTTCCGGGACAGGGAATTCGGCGCCGTAACGGGCCGGGGCAAGCGGTTCATGGACTGGCTGACGGAAACCCTGAAGCCCATCATTGACCGCAAATACCCCACCCGGCCGGAATGGGAATATACCTGGATCGCGGGCAGCAGCATGGGCGGGCTCATGAGCCTGTACGCGGTGACGGCCTACAATCAGGTGTTCAGCCGGGCGGCGGCCCTGTCCCCCTCGGTATGGCTGGTGCGGGGCAAGATGCTGCCTTTCCTGAGGAAGATCGATCTGGAGCCCGGCACGGTGATCTATATGGATTACGGCTCCCGGGAAATGGACAACCACCAGGGCATGATGCGCTGCTTTACGAACACTGCCTCCATCCTCACCGAAAAAGGCGCGTTCGTCACCAGCCGCATCGTGCCCAACGGCGACCACTGCGAAGCGTGCTGGGAAGAACAGCTTCCCTTCTTTATGCCGATTTTGTTTTATAACAGGGAGTGACCGGACGCATGGAAACCCAATACTTTAAAGAGTACAGCCCCGCCCTGGACAGGGATATGGAACTGAAAATTTACGGCCACGCGGGGCGGCCCGTGCTGTTCATCCCCTGCCAGAACGGACGGTTTTACGATTTTGAGAATTTTCACATGACCGACGTATGGGCTCCCTGGATCGAATCGGGCCAGGTGATGGTGTTCGCCATCGACACCATCGACCAGGAAACCTGGAGCGACGCGGAGGGCGATCCCGGCTGGCGCTCCTGGCAGCACGAGCGCTGGATGCGCTTCATTTTTGACGAAATCGCCCCCTTCATCCAGGATCAGGCCAGGCAGCGCAACGGCTGGGGCGGCAATCCGGGCATCATCGCCTTCGGCTGCTCCCTGGGGGCCACCCACGCGGCCAACCTGTTTTTCCGGCGGCCCGATCTGTTTGACGGCCTGCTGGCTTTAAGCGGCATCTACACCGCCGCCTACGGCTGGGGCGGGTATATGGACGAACGGGTATATCTGAACAGCCCGGTGGATTATCTGGCGGGCATGCCCGGCGACCATCCTTATATTCAGCAGTACAACGATCACCGGGGTATCATCGTGGTGGGCCAGGGCCCCTGGGAAGCGCCGGAAACCACCTTCCGCCTGAAGGAAATCTGCGAGCAGAAGGGCATCGGCGTGTGGTTCGATATTTGGGGCCACGATTGCAGGCACGATTGGGACTGGTGGTACAAGCAGGTGGAATACCACGTGCCGCACCTTTTAGCGTAAAAAGGCAATTGGCCGATTATGGAAACAGAGCGCATCGGTTCCTGCACAGCAAGAAACGAAAGGAAAAAGATCATGCAGAACTTCGTATTTATTTCCCCCAACTTTCCCACCAACTACTGGAAATTCTGCCGGGAGCTGAAAAACAACGGCCTGCGGGTGCTGGGCGTGGGCGATCAGCCCTACGGCGACCTGATGGACGAGCTGAAAGGCAGCCTGGACGAATATTATAAGGTCAATTCCCTGGAAAACTACGACGAAGTATACCGCGCCGTGGCGTATTTTATCAGCAAATACGGCCGCATCGACTGGCTGGAAAGCAACAACGAATACTGGCTGGAGCGCGACGCCATGCTGCGCACCGATTTCAACATTCAAAGCGGCTGGCAGGTTTCCGATCTTGGGCGCATCAAGTTCAAAAGCGGCATGAAGGAATACTATCAGGCAGCGGGCATCCGCACCGCCCGTTACCACATCGTGGACAATTTCGACGGCTGCAGGGCGTTCATCGATCAGGTGCATTATCCCGTGATCGTGAAGCCGGACAACGGCGTGGGCGCCGCCCACACCTACAAGCTGAATAACGACGGGGAGCTGTGGGCCTTCCTCAACGAACGGGATCAGAACGTGCGCTTCATCATGGAAGAATTCATCGCCGCCGAGGTGAACAGTTACGACGCCATCATCGACAGCAGCGGCAACCCCGTGTTTGAAACCGGCAACGTAACGCCCATGTCCATCATGGATATCGTGAACAACAACGACAATTCCCTCTATTATATCGTCAAGGATCTGGCGGAGGACGTGCGCGCCGCGGGCCGGGCCACGGTCAAGAGCTTCGGGGTGAAGAGCCGGTTCGTGCATTTCGAGTTTTTCCGCCTCACCCAGGATCAGTACATGGGCAAGAAGGGCGACGTGGTGGCCCTGGAAGTGAACATGCGCCCCTGCGGCGGCTTCTCCCCCGACATGATGAACTTCGCCAACTCCACCGACGTGTACAAGATCTGGGCGGACATGATCGCCTTCAACTGCTCCACCAAGCCCCAGGGCCAGCACTACTTCTGCGCCTTCGCCGGGCGGCGGGACGGCAAGCCCTTCCAGATGAGCCACGAGGAATTGGCCGCCAAGTACGCCGGGAACATCCGCATGATGGAGCGCATCCCGGACGCCCTTTCCGGCGCCATGGGCAATCAGATGTACGTGGCCGTGTTCCCCACGGAGGCGGAAATGAACGCCTTCTACGCCGACGCGGTGCGGTGCCGATAATCGAAAACTTTTTGCGGGGGAAACCGCTCTTTCAGGGTGAAAGAGCGGTTTCCCCCGTACCCTCTTCCGAGAAAGCCACTTTAAAGTTTGGATCATCTGCGCAGTGCGCGGCAAAACGCCGTGTTTCTTTTCCGCGCAGGGCCGCAATGATAATACGGAAAATTTTTTACCAAAAAATAAAAAAACCTGTTGACAAATCCGTTTCGATCTGCTAATATATAGGTGCAACGAGAGAGGAAGAGATGAAACGGCCGGCAGGAACCCGTCAAAAGAAGACCTGTCAACATGCCGGATAAAAACGACCGGACAGTTCCGGGGAGGAGGAGAGTCCCATGGATCACGTGCTGTACGCGGTGGGGGACGAATCGCAATCCTTAGCAACAATTGAATACGACAGGAAAATGAACTTGTAATCCTGCGAAGAAAAGGCTTCACTGAAAAACCAGATTTCAGATCATAAGCAACGAGCGAACGAATCATCGCGGAGAAAAGCAGGAAACCAAGAAAGCGGCAAGAAAAAGGGACAACAAAGAGAAAGAAAGAAAAAGCCGCGGAACATCAGAACCCTGTCTCCCACCGCCGCCCAAGGATCATGGATCAGCTGTAATTCAAACAACGAGGACAGAGACGAACGATTTGAATTGGATTTCGGGGAACGGGACGAACATTGATACCAACTCATGTTTACTACCGACAGACCCTCTCCATCGTCCCGTTCCGTTTTGAAAATGATCCCGTCCATGGGTTTAAGATAGATTTTAAGAGGGCCCCCGAAAAGGAGCCCTCTTTTTCCGCGCCGGGAAACATGGAGTTCAGAGTTCAGAGTTCAGATTAGATAGCTGACACATTGAGGTTTCATCGGCAAAACAATCTCAACTCTCAACGCTATACTCTGTACTCTGCGCTCTGTTCTCTCTCGCTCAATAGTTCTCGGCCTTCACCTGGAAGTACGCCTGGGGATGGGCGCACACCGGGCATACTTCGGGGGCCTGCTTGCCCACCACGATGTGGCCGCAGTTGCGGCACTGCCAGATCATGTCTCCATCCTTGGAGAACACCAGGCCGCCCTGCACGTTGGAAAGCAATTTGCGGTAGCGTTCCTCATGCTCCTTTTCGATGGCCCCAACGCCCTCGAACAGCTGGGCGATGTCTACAAAGCCCTCTTCCCGGGCTTCCTTGGCAAAGCGGGCGTACATATCCGTCCATTCGTAGTTTTCGCCCTCCGCCGCGGCCAGCAGGTTTTCCGCCGTGGTGCCGATGCCGCCCAGGAGCTTGAACCAGATTTTGGCGTGTTCCTTTTCATTGTCGGCCGTTTCCAGAAACAGGCTGGCAATCTGCTCATAGCCGTCCTTCTTGGCCTTGGAGGCAAAATAGGTATACTTGTTCCGGGCCTGGCTCTCCCCCGCGAACGCGTCGCGCAGGTTCTGTTCGGTTTTGCTGCCTTTCAATTCCATGGGGATTCCTCCTTTTCTTCGCCGCTGTCTCCCGGCGGCCGTCGGATACATGTATCATTCGATGGACAGGCACGTTTTCCCTTTTAAAATTCCGCGGAGAAGCAGGTTTTTATACGCTTTTTCTCATTAAAAAAACAGTTGCGGACTGCCGCCCGGATATGGTATACTAAATTGGTTGTCAAGAATATGAACTGACAGGAGGAGAACAGTCACATGCAATACACGAAGGAAGTTGAAGACATGGTTTGTGTTGCAAAAGGCCCGAACCATGGCCCCGCTCCGATCCCCGAAGAAGGAAAATGGATTCAGGCCAAGGAAATCAAGGACATCTCCGGTTATACCCACGGCATCGGCTGGTGCGCTCCCCAGCAGGGCGCCTGCAAACTGAGCCTGAACGTGAAGAACGGCGTGATCGAAGAAGCGCTGGTGGAAACCATCGGCTGCTCCGGCATGACCCACTCCGCCGCCATGGCCAGCGAGATCCTGCCCGGTAAAACCATCCTGGAAGCCCTGAATACCGACCTGGTTTGCGACGCCATCAACACCGCCATGCGGGAACTGTTCCTGCAGATCGTGTACGGCCGCACCCAGTCCGCTTTCTCTGACGACGGCCTGCGCGTTGGCGCCGGTCTGGAAGACCTGGGCAAGGGCCTGCGCTCCATGGTAGGCACCATGTACGGCACCAAGGCCAAGGGCACCCGCTACCTGGAAATGACCGAAGGCTACGTGGTCAAAATGGCCCTGGATAAAGACGATCAGGTGTGCGGCTACCAGTTCCTGAGCGTTGGCAAGATGATGGACGCCATCAAGAAGGGCGTGCCCGCGCAGGAAGCCTACGAAAAGAACCTGGGCACCTATGGACGCTTTAAGGCGGAAGACGGCGCGGTCAAGTGGATCGACCCGCGGAAAGAATAAGAGGAGGCGCAGCAAATGGCTCTGTTTGAAAATTACGAAGGACGCATGCCGCAGCTGCAGCCCGTCCTGGAAAAATACGGTTTCAAGAATTTTGAAGAAGTCAAGGCTTTCACCAACGGCAAGGGCGTAGACGCTTATTCCATCGTGGAAAGCACCCAGCCCATCTGCTTTGAAAACGTGAAGTGGGCCTATGAACTGGGCGCGGCCATCGCCATGAAGGAAAACGCCAAGAACGCCGCCGAGGCCGCCAAGTGGATCGGCACCGCGCTGCAGGCCTTCTGCATCCCCGGCTCCGTGGCGGACCAGCGCCAGGTGGGCATCGGCCACGGCAACCTGGGCGCCATGCTGCTGGACGAGGAAACCGAATGCTTCGCTTTCCTGGCCGGCCATGAATCCTTCGCCGCCGCCGAGGGCGCCATCAAGATCGCCCTGAACGCCAACAAGGTGCGCAAAAAGCCCCTCCGCGTGATCCTGAACGGCCTGGGCAAGGACGCCGCCATGATCATCAGCCGCATCAACGGCTTCACCTATGTGCAGACCAAGTATGATTACCTGTCTGCCGACGTGAAGGAAGACCACGCCCTGACCATCGTGAGCAAGACCGCTTACTCCGACGGCCCCCGGGCGAAGGTGAACTGCTACGGCGCGGACGACGTGCGCGAAGGCGTTGCCATCATGTGGCACGAGGGCGCGGACATCTCCATCACCGGCAACTCCACCAACCCCACCCGCTTCCAGCATCCCGTGGCGGGCACGTTCAGTTTTTTAAAATCGTCCGTGGATGAAATTTCGCTGTAAGTGCTGGTGGCAAGATCGATGTAGTACAGGATATCGTACTGTTCG
>CACWWM010000092.1 GCA_902764565.1 uncultured Eubacteriales bacterium | reverse complement strand
CTGCGAACGGGTGGAAAAAAGCGAAAAGCTGCTGAAATTCCGCCTGTCCCTGGGCGACGAGGAACGCACCGTGCTCTCCGGCATCGCCAAGTTCCACAACCCCGAAGACCTGGTGGGCAAAAAACTGATCCTGCTGGCCAACCTGGCTCCCCGGAAGATCATGGGCATCGAAAGCCAGGGCATGCTGCTGTCCGCCGTGAAGGTGAACGAGGACGGAAGCGAAACCCTGCGCCTGCTCACCGCCGACCCCATCATGCCCGACGGCGCGGAAATCGGCTGACACACAACGAGCTAAATATTTAGCGGGGGAAACCACTCTTTGGATGCCAAAGAGCGGTTTCCCCCGCACCCCTTTCCGAGAAAGCAGCAAAAACGTAGGGGGACGGTTTTGCAGATTTTTCTTGCCTTGCTTTTGAACATGCGTTATAATTGAAGAAAAAATTCCATGCACGATGGAGGCAGCCTATGAAGCACACAAGCTTGGGCGTATCTTTCGCCGCAGATGTCTCTGCTCCGCGCAAGGTCTGATCGGGACGATACCTGCACGGAGCGCAAACCAAAAACATCGTCCGCATCGGGCTTTGCGCCGTATCGTCAAAAGCATCATGACAGAAGGAGCAAAGTCCCATGAAACAATCGCATACCATCAAATCCCTGCGGAGCTTTCTGCTCCTGTGGGGCTCCCAGACCGTATCCGAATTGGGCACGGCCATAACGGATTATGCCCTCATCATCTGGGTCTACGGCCAGGAAGGCACGGCGTCCAGCATCACGCTGCTGACGCTGTGCGCCTTGCTCATCGCCGATCTGGCGGCTGCCTGCGGAACAGCCGCTGTGTTTGTGCTGTTCTCTTTTTCCGCGCTGCGCATCTGGCACCTGTATCTGATCAACGTCCTGCTCAGCTTTATGAACGCTTTCCAGGTGCCCGCTTCCTTTGTGGCGACCAGTCTGCTGGTGCCCAAGGAACACTACACCCAGGTCAGCGGCCTGCAGGGCTTTTCCGGTTCCGCCATCTCCATTTTGGCCCCGGCCCTGGGCAGCGTGCTACTGACCTTCGGCGGCTTGCGGGTGGTGCTGATCTGCGATCTGGCCAGCTTCGCCGCGGCGTTCCTGGTGCTGCTTTTCTTCATCCGCATCCCGGAGCCGGAACGCAAGCAGGAAACCAGGGACGAACCCCTCCTGCAAAGCTGCCTGAACGGCCTGCGCTGGCTGCGGGAGCATCAGGCCCTGCTGCATTTGACCCTGTTCCTCACAGTCATCAACTTCTTTGCTAAATTGGGCAACGACGGCATGCTCTCGCCCTTTGTGCTGGGCAGGACAGGCAATAACCAACAGATATTGGGCCTGGTGGAAAGCGCGGTAGCCCTGGGGCTGCTGGCGGGCAGCCTGCTCATGACCGTTCTGAAACCGGCCAGGGACAAAGGAAAAGTCATTTTCATTGCCTGCGCCGCCGTTTTTTCCGGGAATATCGTGCAAAGCCTGACGCTGCGGCCGTGGCTGTGGTGCGCCGCCGGGTTTGGTTCCTATCTGATGGCTGTGGTGATGAACGCCAATTTGACGGTGGTCGTGCGGGAGCAGGTGCCCATCGAAATGCAGGGGCGCGTTTTTTCCGCAAAGGATACTTTGCAGAATTGTTCCATCCCCCTGGGGCTGTTCCTGGGCGGCGTGCTTGCGGACCATGTATTTGAACCGTTCATGGCGGCGGATTCGCCATTGCAGCGCATCCTCTCCCTCTTCTTCGGCACAGGCGCGGGCGCGGGAATCGCGGTGATTTTTTTCCTGGTCGGCTGCGTCGGGATGGCCGTTTCTCTCACCCGCCTGCGCAAACCGGTGTACAAAGCGCTGTGCCGGGAACGATCACAGGAAAGGTAAGAAAGCGTTCGGAGTGGGGAACTTTTGGGTTCCCCGCTCTCTTTTTTCCAAAAACAAGAAATCATTTCCCCAAAACCACTTTTCCAGTAGCTTTTTTCAGCCAATGCTGATATAATAGGATTGCGCCGTTTTTGCGGTTTTTTTGCCGACCAAAGCGATGAGGTGAACGCTGTGAAACTGAAAACGCTGCTGCCGCTGTTTTTGGCGCTGCTGCTGTGCATTTCCGCCGCAGCGCTGACAGAGGAAACGGAAGAATTATACGTGGAAAACCAGTGGAATTACGTGGAAAATTCCATGGACGTATCCCACGGCATCCCGGAGGACGCCGCCGGGGCGCTGGAGCGCATCCGCCTGCGGGGCAAGCTGCTGGTGGCCATGGAGCCGTATTTCCCGCCCCAGGAATTTTTGGATCTTTCCAAGACAGGCCAGGCGCAGTTCGTGGGTGCGGACGTAGAATTGGCCAAGCGCATTGCGGAGCGCATGGGCGTCGAACTGGAAATCGTGCCCATGGAATTTTCCCAGGTGCTGTTCGCCGTGGCGGACGGCGAATGTGATTTAGCCATATCCGCCTTGGCCTACACCCCTTCCCGGGCGGTGATGATGACGCTTTCCAAGGGCTATTACTATTCCGGCACCACCGTGAGCAGCGGCGTGGTCATCCGCGTGGGCGACCGGGACGAAATCACCGGCGTCGAAGACCTGAGCGGCCGGATCATCGTGGCCCAAAGCGGCTCCCTCCAGGAAAGCCAGACGGCGGAGCATATCCTTTCCTATAAAGAATTCCGTCGGCTTTCCACCACGCAGCAGGTGTACGGCGCGGTGCGGGAGGGCGTGGCCGACGCCGCCACGGTGGACATCGCAACGGCGCTTGCCTATATCCAGAACCATCCCTCCTGCGGGCTGACCCTGGTGGACGGCATCCAGTTCGACCTGGAAGAGCAGTTCGAGGGCGACCGGATCGCCGGGCGCAAGGGCGAAATCCAGCTGATGTACTTCGTCAACGGCGTGATCGACGAGGTGCTTTCCTCCGGCCAGTATCAGGCCTGGTACGACGAATACGAGCAGCTCGCCGCCCAGCTGGCAGCTGAGAAATACTAAAGAAGGCGCGTTGGCAGGCAAAGGGGGAATGTAGATGAAATTTAAAAATCCCAGGCTGTCCCTGTTTGCGTTATTGATCGCGTTCTGCATCATGCTGAACTTTTTCTTCCGGTTATTCGCGTACCATTTTCAGCTGCCCATGTGGCTGGACTGCTTCGGCACCGCCCTGTGCGCCTACACGACGGGGCCGGTGTGCGGCGCCATTGTGGGCATGGCGGGAAATCTGCTTTTCGGCATGAAGAACCACGTATCCTACATATACGGCCTCACCGGCGCTACCGTGGGCGTCATCGTGGGCGTCGCCGCGAGAAGGCGGAAAATGGACACCCTGTTCGGCACCATGAGCGTAGTTTCCATGGCCACGCTGCTTTCCGTGGCCATCGCCACGGTGCTGAACGTGCTGTTTTACGGGGGCATGACCAGCAATGTGTGGGGCGACGGCGTGATCCACTATTTGCAGGAAACCGGCGTACCCTGGGTAATCTGCATCATCGCGGGTGAATTTTATATTGATTTTCTGGATCGGCTGGTCACGCTGGTGCTGCTGTACCTGGCGCTGCGCGCGTACCACCGGCTGATGGGAAAGCGCGGCCATCTTCCGGGGGATGACGGAGAAGAAAAAACCGAAAAGCCCGACGGCAACGGCGTGAAGGCTCTTTGCGCCCTGCTGGCCCTGTTTTTGAGCCTCGGAGCGGTTTCTTCCGTCCGGGCTGAGGAACTGCCGGCCAACGCCAACGATTACACCGATTATGTGCAGACCGTGTACAGCAGCAACAACGGCCTGCCCTGCGGCGAAGCCAACGACATCGCCCAGACCAGCGACGGCATCCTGTGGATTGGCACCTACGCGGGCCTGTACCGCTACAATGGCCGGGAATTTCTGTGGATGGACAATTTTGAGTCCGTGCGCAATGTGAACTGCCTGTATGTGGACGCGGAGGGCCGCCTGTGGATCGGCACCAACGACAATGGCCTGTCCATCTGCATCCGGGAGAAAATCGCCAACGTGGTGGATCAGGCCCAGGGCCTGCCCTCCAATTCCGTTCGCTCCATCATCCAGAGCGCGGACGGCTATTACTACATCGGCACCACCAGCAGCATGCAGGTGCTCACCCTGAACGGCGGCCTGAAAACGGAAAGCACCCTGTACGAAGTGAACTACGCCGACGACGTGGCCGCCGACGAGGAAGGCCACGTGGCCGCCGTCACCTCCAACGGCCGGCTGTTCCTGCTGAAGGAGGGGCGCATTTTAAGCTCCCGCCAGATCACCACCGGCAACGAAGTATACAAATCCTGCTGTTTTGACTGCCGGGGCCGCCTGATGGTGGGCAGCACTGCCAATCACATTTACACATTCGATATCTCCAACGATTCTTTCGATCCCGTGGGCATGATGATCTGCGAAGGGCTGAACAGCCTGAAGGATTTAAGCTGGATGGACAGCGGCGAGCTGTTCATCAGCGCGGACAACGGCGTGGGCTATCTGGATCAGGCGGGCGTGTTCCGCCTGATCAACACCAACGATTTCAACAACTCCATCGACAATATGCTCATCGACTACCAGGGCAACCTGTGGTTCACTTCCTCCCGTCTGGGTCTGCTGCGGCTGGCTCCCTCCGCCTTCCGGGACGTGTACAGCACCGCCGGCATGAGCCGCCGGGTGGTGAACACCGTGGTCAAATGGCAGGGCGCTTACTATATCGGCACCGACAAGGGCCTGGACGCTGTGGACGAAAACTGCCGCGACGCCATTGAAAACGACCTGACGGAATTGCTTTCCGGTTCCCGTATCCGCTGCATCTATGTGGACGCCAGCGATCATTTGTGGGTATGCACCTATGGCAACGGCCTGCTGGAAGCGGAGCCGGACGGGACGCAGTACTGGTACAATGCCAAAAGCGGCACCTTCGGCAACCGCGCCCGGCTGGTGACCCAGCTTTCCGACGGCACGATCTTAGCGGGGGGCGATACGGGCATCAGCTTTATCCGGGATCACGAGGTGCAGCGCACCATCGGCTACGCCGAGGGCCTGATCAATTCCATGATCCTCACCGCCACGGAAATGGAGCCGGGCCGCCTGCTGGTGGGCACGGACGGCGACGGCATCGCCGAGCTGATCGACGGGCAGGTAACCCGGATGCTCACCCGGAAGGACGGGCTGAGCAGCGAAGTGATCCTGCGCACGGTGAAGGACACGAAAACCGGCGGCCTGTTCATCGTCACCAGCAACGGCCTGTGCTATATGGACGCGGACGGCGGCGTGCGCACCCTGGATAATTTCCCCTATTTCAACAACTACGACGTGTGGATCAGAAACGAAGACACCCTGTTCGTTATGAGCAGCGCGGGCATCTACGTGGTGGATCACGACGAGCTGCTTTCCGGCAAAGAGGATATCCATTACGATCTGCTGGACTCCCGCCGGGGCCTGACCAGCAGCCTGACGGCCAATTCCTGGAATTATTACGAGGCGGCCAGCGACAGCCTGTTCCTGCCCTGCGATACGGGCGTGTACATCATCAGCCCGAACGGGTACGATTCCAGCGTGCATTCCTACCGCATGATGGTTTCCTCCGTCAAAGAGGACGGCAAAGCCGTGTTCATGAGCGACGGCAGCCCCATCACCCTGAGCCGCAGCGCCTACAAGGTGGAAATTTACCCGGAAATCATCAATTATTCCATTCAGGACCCCATGGTGGGCTTCTACGTCGAGGGCTTTGACAGCGGCTGGAGCATCCTGCCCCAAAGCAGCCTGTCCACCATCACCTACACCAACCTGCCCTCCGGCTCCTACACCCTCCATCTGGCCGTCATGGACAGCTCCGGGGAACACTCCATTGCCGAGCGCAGCTACAGCCTGGTGAAGGAAAAAGCGTTTTACGATCATCCCTGGTTTGTGATCTATCTGCTGGGCGTGCTGATCTTAGCCGTCGCCTGGTTCACCTGGTACATCGTGCACACCCGGGTGCAGCGCACCCTGGAAATTCAGGAACGGGAACTGTCCCTGGCCCGGCAGCAGATTCAGATGGGCAACGAAACCATTTTCGCCATCGCCAAGGCCGTCGACGCCAAGGACGAGCGCACCAGCCAGCATTCCCTGCGGGTGAGCGAATATTCCACCATGATCGCCCACCGCCTGGGCCTGTCGGAGGAGGAATGCGAAAGCGTGCGGCGGACGGCCCTGATGCACGACATCGGCAAGATCGGCATTCCGGACAGCATCCTCAATAAACCCGCCAAACTGACCGACGATGAATACGCCGTCATGAAATCCCACACCCTGCGCGGCGCGGAAATCTTAAAGGATTTCACCCTCATCGAGCATGTGGTGGAAGGGGCCCTGCATCATCACGAGCGCTACGACGGCAGGGGCTACCCCAACGGCATGAAGGGCGAGGAAATCCCCCTGTTCGCCCGCATCATCGGCGTGGCCGACGCATTCGACGCCATGACCGCCAACCGCGTGTACCGCAAGCAGATGGATTTCAGCTATGTGCTGGGAGAAATCCAAAAAGGCCGGGGCACCCAGTTCGATCCCCAAATGGCGGACATTCTGCTCCAGCTGATCGACGAAGGGCAGATCAACCTGAACGCCCTGTACGGCCCCAAGGAAGAACCGAAAGAAACGCCCGCGGAAGAAGAACCCAAAGCGCAGTAAGGGCGGAGGTGAAACAGCATGAAAAAGTATTATATCACCGCGCTGCTCGTTTCCCTGGCAATCCTGCTGGCTTTCAGCTTCGTGTACGACGCGTGGACGCCCGACGAAACGGAAGACACGCTGAAGGTGGGCTTCATCTACGAAAACGACGGCAGCACGCCCTTCACATACAGCTTTATGCTGGCCCAGCAGGCGGTGGAGAGGGAATACCCCGATCAGGTGCACGTCCTGTCCCGCAGCAACGTGCGGGCCAGCGAAACGGAAGAATCCCTGCGGGAGCTGGTGAAAAAGGGCTGCGCCATCATTTTCATCAATAACGCCACCACTCAGGTGCGCGCCATGGCCCTGGAATATCCCCAAGTGCAGTTCTGCCAGATTTCCGTGGGCGGCGACGCTTCCAGCGCCGATCCCGCCAATTACCACACCTTCAGCGGGGAAATCTATCAGGCCCGCTACGTCAGCGGCGTGGCGGCGGGCATGAAGCTGAAGCAAATGATCAAAAACGGCGCGGTCCCGTCTGACAAGGCGCTGGTGGGCTTCGTGGGGGCCTTCCCCACGGCGGAGGTCATTTCCGGCTATACCGCTTTCCTGCTGGGCCTGCGTTCCGAGGTGCCAACCGCCAAAATGAAGGTGCGCTATACCAACAGCTGGAGCAACTACATCAGGGAAAAGGCCGCCACGGAAGCCCTGATTCAGGAAGGCTGCGCGGTGATCGCCCAGCACACCAACACCACCGGCCCCGCCGTGGCCTGCGAGGAAGCGGCTGATTCCCGCACCCTGATCCACGTGGGCTATAACCAAAGCATGATCGACCTGGCCCCCTCCGTTTCGCTGCTGAGCGTCCGCATCAACTGGACGCCCTACATCACCGGCGCTGTGGGCGCGGTGATGGCCCATAAGTCCATCGAAAAGACGGTGGACGGCAGGGCGCACGGCAACGATATGAGCGCCGGGCTGGACAAGGACTGGGTGGAAATCCTGGAACTGAACCAGTACATCGCCGCCAAGGGCACCAGTGAAAAAATCGCCCAGCTCACCGAAGCCTTCCGCAAGGGCAGCGTGTCCGTGTTCAAAGGAAATTACACCGGAACGGACCCGTCGAACCCCGCCGATACCATCGATCTGAGCAAGGGCTACATCGAAAACGAAAACTCCTCCGCCCCCTCCTTCCATTATGTGCTGGACGGGGTGATCGAGATTGAAAACTGATCATTCATCAAACAATAAAACAAAAGGGGAAATGAAATCATGGAAAATCAGGAAAAAACCGTCGAAAAGCGCAAGGTCGTATTTTCGGGCATCCAGCCCTCCGGCAATCTGACGCTGGGCAACTACATCGGCGCCCTGCGCAACTTCACCCTCTTTGACGACGCGGACTGCCTCTACTGCATGGCGGACCTGCACACCCTCACCGTGCGCCAGAACCCCGCCGATCTGCGCAAGCGCACCCTGTCCCTGGCCGCCATTTACGTTGCCTGCGGCCTGGACCCGGACAAAAACATTATTTACTGCCAAAGCCACGTGCCCGCCCACGCGGAGCTGGCATGGATTTTGAACTGCTACACCTACATGGGTGAGTTGTCCCGCATGACCCAGTTCAAGGATAAATCCGCCAAGCACGCCGATAATATCAACGCGGGCCTGTTCGATTATCCGGTGCTCATGGCCTCCGACATTCTGCTGTACCAGACCGACATCGTGCCCGTTGGGGCCGACCAGAAGCAGCATGTGGAAATCTGCCGGGACATCGCCCAGCGCTTCAACGGCATTTACGGCGACGTGTTCACCATCCCCGAGCCTTACATTCCCAAGGCCACGGCCAAGATCATGAGCTTAGCCGAGCCCACCAAGAAAATGAGCAAGTCCGACCCGGAGGATACCTTCATCGCCGTGCTGGATAAGCCCGAGGACATCCGCCGCAAGCTCAAGCGCGCCGTCACCGACAGCGACGGCGAAATCCGCTACGACCCGGAAGCTAAGCCCGGCGTCAGCAACCTGCTCACGATTCTTTCCGTGCTCAAAAAACAGAGCATGGAAGAGACCGTGGCTTCCCTGTCCGGCCTGGGCTACGG
>CACWWM010000091.1 GCA_902764565.1 uncultured Eubacteriales bacterium | reverse complement strand
CCCCGCCAGCACCACCCACCGGCAGATGACCGACGAACAGCTGAAAGCCGCGGGCGTTCCCGCCGGGCTGGTGCGCATGAGCTGCGGCCTGGAAAACGCACAGGATCTGATTGAAGATATCGCGCAGGCGCTTGAGAAAGTAAAATAACAGCTTATCATCGACGCTGATGGAGAGTTGAGAGCGGAGAGTTGAGAGTTGAGATATTTATAGTGAGTGAATGAAAAGTTCCGATTGGAACACTATAAATCTCAACTCTCAACTCCCAACTCTCCACTCTAAAGAAGAATTACCGATAAAAGGAAGCAATGCCTTATGCCCATCAAAATTCCCGATCATTTGCCGGCGGTAGACGTGCTGCACCGGGAAAACATCTTCGTCATGACCCAGGGCCGCGCCGTTACGCAGGATATCCGTCCGCTGCAGATCCTGCTGGTGAACCTGATGCCCAAGAAGATACAGACCGAAGTCCAGTTTTCCCGGCTGCTGGGCAATACCTCCCTGCAAATCGAACTGGAGCTGATCGCCCCCAAGACCCACGAATCGGTCAACACGCCCCAGGAGCATTTGCAGGCTTTCTATAAGACCTTCGACGATGTGAAGCACCGGAACTTCGACGGCTGCATCATCACCGGCGCGCCGGTGGGGCGCGCCGGTGGAGCATCTGCCTTTTGAGGACGTGGACTACTGGGACGAGCTGTGCCAGATCATGGACTGGACGAAAAAGCACGTCCATTCCACCTTCCATATCTGCTGGGGGGCCCAGGCGGGCCTGTACCATCACTTCGGCGTTCCCAAGCAAGCTCTGCCCGCCAAGCTATTCGGCGTGTACCCCCATGAAGTGGAATACAAGCGCAGCATTTTGTTCCGGGGCTTTGACGATACCTTTTTCGTGCCCCACTCCCGCCACACCACCGTGAAGCGGGCGGACATCGAAGCGGTGCCGGAGCTGCAAATCCTGGCTTCCTCTCCCCAGGCGGGCGTGTACGCCGTCTACGCCAAAAAGCACAAGCAGATTTTTATTACCGGCCATTCGGAATACGACGCCGACACCCTGGAGCAGGAATACAAGCGGGACGTGGCCGCCGGCAAGCCCATCGCCGTGCCGGAAAACTATTACCCGAACGACGACCCCGCGAAATCCCCCCTGGTCACCTGGCGCGCCCACGCCAACCTGCTTTTCTGCAACTGGCTGAACTATTTCGTCTACCAGACCACGCCTTACGATCTGTCCATGATCCCCGAAGGGGTACAGACGGAGGGGGAGTAGGTATTTCTGGGGGAACCATTCTTTGGAGGCCAAAGAATGGTTCCCCCAGGCCCCTTCCAAGAAAGCCGCAAAATGCTTTCCCTTTGAAAATCAATTGATAGAATATTGATTTATCCGTCGTTTTCCGGCGGCTTTTTTATTGTCATAATTGCCGCTTCCTTCGGACAACATAATATAAAAAACGGAGGGAAACGCATGCAGATCAGAACCGATTTGGCCATGGAAAGCCAGGCCCTGTCCCCAAGCCCCAGCGGGGTCACCAGCCGGAGGACTGCCCACGGCCCCCTGGAAGAAATCTATGTGAAGGTGGAATCCGACGAAGCAGCAAAGGCATTGGAAAAAGACAAAGGTGCTTATATCACCCTGTATCACCCCCTGCTTTCCCATGCCGACACAGAGGAACGAAAGGAAATCGTTCAGTCCCTGGCCCGTGTCGTCCGGGAACTGACGCCCAAGGGTGGGGACGTGCTGGTGGTGGGGCTGGGCAACCGGCACATGACGGCGGATTCCTTAGGCAGCCGGGTGGTGGAGGATTTATTGATTACCCGCCACATGAAGGACGTGACGGAAGGCGAACTCAAAAACCGCCTGCGGGGCGTGTGCGGCGTGGCCCCCGGCGTGCTGGGCGTGACGGGCATGGAAACGGCGGAAATGGTCAAAGGCATCACGGAGCACGTGCACCCCGCCGCCGTCATCGCCATCGACGCCCTGGCCGCCCGGGAAAGCAGCCGCATCGGCACCACCATCCAGGTGACGGACACGGGCATCCGCCCCGGCAGCGGCGTAGGCAATCACCGGGCGGGGCTGAACCGGGACACCCTGGGCGTGCCGGTCATTGCCGTGGGCGTGCCCATGGTGGTGTACGCCGCCGTCATCGCCCGGGACGCCCTTTCCCTGCTGCTCCGGGACATGGACATGAGCGAGGACGAGCACGCCCAGGCCATGGACGGCATGGTGGAGCAGATCACCCGCCAGGGCATGGGTGAACTGGTGGTCACGCCCCGGGAGGTGGACGAGCTGGTGGGCCGGGTTTCCCGGCTCATTGCCGACGGGCTGAACCTGGCCCTGCAGCCGGAGCTTTCTTTGGAAGAAATCCAGTATTTATCGCATGACGGGCCGTAAGGGGGCATATACTGTCCTGAGGTGATATGCATTGAAACGGGGACTTGCGGGCGCGTTGGCGCTGATTTTTCTTTTGTGCTGGGGCGCTTTTGCCGCCGCGGAAGCGGCGGACGGGTTTTCCATGGAGGTGCTTTCCGTTTCATCCGGTCAGACGAAGCAGAAGCGGGTGTTTCTCTACCATACCCACACCTACGAAGCCTATGAAATGGACGGCGAAAACCGCTACAAGGCCACGGAAAGCTGGCGCACGGCGGATCACGATTACAACATGGTGCGTATCGGCGCGGAGCTGGCGGCCCGCCTCCGGGAAGCGGGCATTTTCGTCACCCACGATACCACGGATTACGAGCCGCCCCGGCTGTCCTCCGCCTATTCCCGTTCCCTGGAGGGGCTGAAAAAGGCGGCGGCAGAAGGCTACGACCTGTATATCGACCTGCACCGGGATTCCTATTCCAAGGGCAACGGCCCCAACGTGATCGAGGTGGAGGGCAGGCCCGCCGCCCGACTGCTCATTTTGATCGGCCAGGGCACGGGCAGCGCTTTGGACGAAAAGCCGGACTGGGAGGCCAACGAAAAGGCGGCCCAGGCCATTTCCGATTATCTGAACGCCCGGGCGGAAAAGCTCTGCCGGGGCGTGTCGCTCAAATCCGGGCGGTACAACCAGCAGGCCGCCACCCCCAGCATGCTCATCGAGGTGGGCAACAACAAAAACACCCTGCCCGAAGCCCTGAACGCCGTGGAACCCCTGGCACGGGCCATCTGCCAGTACTTCGACGGGCTGGAATAATTGCTTTTCCCCCCTGTTTGTGCTATACTGCCTGGGACAGGGGGGAAGATGATGAAAAGCTTTTCGCTGCGTCAAATGCGCCGGGAATACCGGGGCATGCTGCGTTCCTGCACCGGAACGGCGCTTTATTGGCTGCTGATCGCCGCGATTTTCGGCGCGATTATGGCCGTAAAGCATGTGGAAACGAGGGTTCTGCTGCTCATGGCCGGAATCGATACCGCCGTTGTTTTATTGCTGCTGGGCGCTTATTTCGTTTTCAGCGACACCAAATGGCTGCTGAAAAAAACGCCTTTCGGACGGGCGCTTTCCTCTCTGGGCGCACCCGAAGAAATCATGGCGGAAATCGACCGGGACGCGGAAGCGCTGTGCGAGCACCATGGCAGCTTTATCCTGCTTCGGAACTGGCTGGTGCTGATCCTGCCAAACGGCTGGAAGCTGGAACCTTACCGGATGTGCGCCTATCCCATCCGTCAAAGCGAAATAACGGAAATCCGTCTGCTCTCTGAAGATAATCCCGATGACCCGGAGGAAAGGCATCTCCGGCTTACCTGCACGGAGGGCGCGGAGGATTTTTACGTCTACCAGCAGCAGGACCTGGACGCCCTTCGGGAATGGATGGAACGGGGAGGGCAAGCGCTTCATGAATGATTTACTTTGCCGCGCTCCCATCGGCATGTTCGACAGCGGCGTGGGGGGGATCAGCGTGCTGCGGGAAGCGGTGCGCCAATTGCCCCATGAACGCTTTATCTTTTTCGGGGACACGAAAAACGCCCCCTACGGCACGAAAACCAGGGAAGAAGTGCTTGCCCTGTCCCGCGCCGTGGTGGAAACGCTGCTGCAAAAGGGCTGCAAGGCCATCGTGATCGCCTGCAACACCGCCACCAGCGCGGCGGCGGCCGCCCTGCGGGCGGAATATGAAGATATTCCCATCATCGCCATGGAACCCGCCCTGAAGCCCGCCTCCCTTCTGCACCGGGACGGCGTGGTGCTGGCCCTGGCGACGCCCGGCACCATCGCGGGGGAGAAGTACGCTCATCTGTATGCCCTGTACGGGGATGGGGTGGCGTCCCTGCCCTGCGGGGGGCTTATGGAATTTGCCGAACGGGGAGAATTGGACAGCCCCGCCCTGCGCGCCTATCTTTCCGATCTGTTCCGGCCCTACGCCGGTCAGAAGGTGGAGGCCGTGGTGCTGGGCTGCACCCATTACGTATTCCTGAAACGGGCCATCGGGCGGTTTTTTCCGGGAACGCCCCTCATCGACGGCAACGAGGGCACCGTGCGGCAATTGGGCCGCCGCCTGGCTGAAAAGAACCTGCTGGCCCCTGAAGATCAGGCGGGCGATGTGACCCTGCTTTCCTCCGGCGGGGAAGAACCGGTGCGGCTGATGGAACGGCTGCTGGCGCTGCCGAACGAATGATGGAAATGCAAAAAAATTATTCGTAAAATCGCAACAAATCCCCTTTACTTATGCGGAAAAAGCGGTATAATATACGCGGTTCCAAAAAAATAAAAGGAGAACAAGATCATGAAGAAGACTCTGGCGTTGGTTCTGGCTGTGCTGATGCTCACTCTGTCCGCCTGCGCGGTGGCCGAGGAAGCGAAAGTCATGACCCATGAAGAATACGTGGCTGCCGAAATGGACAGCGAAGTGACCATCGAAGCCTATGTGCAGGGCAAACAAAGCTGGTGGGGTGACAAGGCCAAGATCTACCTTCAGGATGAAGACGGCGCGTATTTCCTTTATGAAATGACCATCAGCGAAGAAGATTACGCGCTGCTGGTGCCCGGCACCAAGGTGCGCGTGACCGGCTACAAGGGCGAATGGGCCGGCGAAGTGGAAATCCTGGACGCCACCTTTGAAATCCTGGACGCCGAACCCTGGATCGCCGAAGCGGAAGACGTGACCGCGCTGATGGCCAGTGAAGACTTCGTGCTGCATCAGAACGAGCTGGTGACCGTGAAGGGCGTTACTGTGGAAGCTTACGACGAAACCGGCGCTGCCTTCAAGTACAAGAACGAAGTGGACAAGACCGACGACCTGTACTTCAAGGTTTCCAAGGACGGCCAGACCTATGAATTCTGCGTGGAATTCTACCTGCTGGACAGCAACGGCGTCTATGGCAACGAGACCGAAGTGTACAAGGCTGTGGAAGCGCTGAACGTGGGCGACGTGATCGATCTGGAAGGCTTCCTGTACTGGTACAACGGGGCCAACCTGCAGGCCACCAAGCTGACCAAGGCGGAATAATCCTTTCCCCGCAATCAACCGGGCTGTGACCCAGCCCGCCATAAAAAACAGGGCGTTCCGACCGGAAAAACGGCGGAACGCCTTGTTTTGCGATATATTTTTAAGCTGGTGTGGGTAAAAGTGTGGGTAATACGATAATTGTGAGCAAAGAAAAAGCCCTGAAACGCTTATGTTTCAAGGCTTTCCTTGTGGCAGGGGAAGAAGGATTCGAACCCTCAACAAAGGTTTTGGAGACCCACGTGTTACCATTACACCATTCCCCTACGCAACGGGCATATTATAACGCAAGCGGGGCACGTTGTCAACAGTTTTTTTGCATAAAAAAACAAAACGCCGGAATTGGATCGCTTGCCATTTTCCGCGCGTTTTTATATAATGGGGAAGGGAAAAAGCGCGAAGAATCGAGGCTTGCGTATGATCGCATATCCTGTAAATATCAATGGGATCGACGTGCTGGCGCGGTACAGCCGGCGTGCGGTGGAAGAAATTTTTCTGCCGCTTTTGAAAACGCTGGCCGACCTGCGGCGGCAGAAGGGCGGCAGGGTGGTGATGATGCTGGCCGCCCCGCCCGGCGCGGGGAAAAGCACCTTGCTGAGCTTTCTGGAACAGCTGGCACGGGAGCAGGGCCTGCGCGGCGTCCAGGCCATCGGCATGGACGGCTTTCACCGGCGGCAGGAATACCTTGTATCCCATAAGACGAAACGGGGCGGGCAGCTGATCCCCATGGTTGCCGTCAAGGGCGCGCCCGTTACCTTCGATCTGGAAGCCCTTGCGGAGCGCGTGAAACGGGTGGCGGCGGGGGAGACCTGCGGCTGGCCGGTGTACGACAGGCTGCTCCACAATCCGGTGGAAAACGCCCTGCGAGTGGACGGCGATATCGTGCTGCTGGAGGGCAATTATCTGCTGCTGGATCGGAACGGCTGGCGCGATCTGAAAGCCTGCGCGGACTACACCGTTTCCATCCGCGCGGACGAATCGCTTCTGCGGGAACGCCTGATCGAACGGAAGATCAAAACGGGCGTGGAAAAGGATGCCGCCACGCAATTTGTGGATTTCAGCGACATGCCCAACGTGCGCCTCTGCCTGGAAAAAACAATGCCCGCCGACGTACAGCTGACCGTCGACGGACAGGGGGATTATCACAGCATCACAGGGTAAACCGGGCGGCGTAATCCTCGTAGGCGATCTGGAAGGACAGGGACTGGGCTTCCTTGATGCGGCGCAGCCCGGCGTGGGTGTCGAAAGCGTCTTCTTCCAGTTCCAGCATGGCCACAGCCACGTTGGAGCAGTGGTCGCTGACGCGCTCGATGCCGGTGAGCAGGTCGTTGAACACGAAGCCCTGGCGGATGGTGCAGCTTCCCTGCTGCAGACGCTCGATGTGGCGGCGCTTGGCCTCGTCGCAAAGCTGATCGATCAGCTCTTCCAGAGGCTCCACCCGGGAAGCGAGGGCCAGATCGTTCTTTTCAAAGGCCTGGGTGGTCAGCCGCACGATTTCGCGCACAGCCGCGCTGAGCACGGAAAGCTCCCGGGTGGCATGATCGGAAAAGTCGATTTTCTTTTCGTGGATTTCCTGGGCGCTTTGGGCGATGTTCAGGGCGTGGTCGGAAATGCGCTCAAAGTCCGTGAGGGTGTGCAGATACTTGGATACGTCCTCGTTCTGGCGGCGGGTAAGCTCCAGGGCCGTCAGCTTCACCAGATAGGAACCCAGCGCGTCCTCGTATTTGTCGCAGTCCGATTCCATCTTTTCTACTTCCGCAAATCCTTCCCTGGAATAATTGGCCGTCAGCGCCAGGGCGGCGGACAGGGCCTCCCGGGCGCGCTCCGCCATATCCACGATGGTCAGGCGGCTTTGCTCCACGGCCAGGGCGGGGTGGGCCAGGAAGCGTTCTTCCAGCCGCACGGCCACCTGATCGGCTGCCTGCGGCTTTTCTCTTACGATCAGGCGCACCAGCTTTTCCAGCGCGTCGGTGAAGGGCAGAAGCAGCACAACCATGGCAAGGCGCAGCACGGTGTTCACAAAGGCCATGGAGAAGGGGTTCATCACGGTTTTTACGAAGGGGAAAGCCACAAAGGCGCACGCCAGATAGTAAAGCGCCGCGCAGACGATCACGCTGATGGTGGCGGCCACCAGATAAACCGCAGCCGTGCGCTTGCCGTCGGTGTTCGCGCCCAAGGCGGAGAGCAGCACGGGGAACGCCGCGCCGATGGCGATGCCCATGAGCAGGGGCAGGGAGGATTCAAAAGTCATGGCCCCGGTCACGGAAAGGGCCTGCACGATACCCACGGCGGCGGAGGCGGACTGCAAAATGCCCGTAAACAGCGCGCCCGCCAGAATGCCCAGGATGGGATTGGAAAGGGTGGCCAGGGTTTCGGTGAACCAGGGCTGCCTGCCGAGATCGGAAACGGCGTTGCTCATCACGCTCATGCCGAACATCAGCACCGTAAAGCCCATGAGAATATCGCCCAGATGGTGCTGTTCCTTCTTTTTGGAAAACACCCGCAGGAACACGCCGACGATCGCCACGATGCCGGTCAGTGTGGCGGTGGAAAGCAGGCTCAGCACGCCGGAGCTGCCCTCGATGTAGCTTAAGCTGATGATCCAGCCGGTGATGGAGGTGCCCAGGATGGCCCCCAGAATCACGCCGATGGCCTGGCGCAGCTTCATCATGCCCGCGTTCACAAAGCCGACCACCATCACGGACGTGGCGCAGGAGGACTGAATCACCGCCGTCACGCCCGTGCCCAGCAGCACGCCGCGAAAGGTGGTGCTGGACAGCCGGTAAAGCACCAGTTCCAACTTATTCCCGGCCACGCGCTTGAGCCCGTCGCCCATGAGCGTCATGCCGAACAGGAACAGGGCAATGCCGCTGCCCAGGGAAATGATCTGAGAAATGTCCATAAGCTTCCTTTCACCGATCGCCCGATCGGGTGTAAATTGCTGCTTACTAACCCAGAATAATGATACCATATAAATCCGCGTTCCGCAATCCATAAATGAAGATGCAGGCTGGAAGATTGCTCCCATCCGTGAATGTATACAGAAAGTTTTACAAATCTGTGTAGAAAATGTGACAAAAGAATTTGATAAACCGGCCTGGGTATGTTATAATACAATCGCTGTGCTATGGGATACTTT
>CACWWM010000090.1 GCA_902764565.1 uncultured Eubacteriales bacterium | reverse complement strand
GCTCTATCGCACGCCGGACGGAAAGGCTTTTCAGCTGTACGTCATGATGTTTACCAACGGCAGCGTCAGCTTCCATTTTCCGGATTACGCCAATTGTTTCAGTAATCGCTTAGAAATCCCGGGCGAAGAACTCTATGAAAAAAACCCGCCCTATTACAGCCTGCTGACTGTGATCATTAACGATCCCGGTCAGATCCAGGAAACCTCCCTTTTCTCTCTGCGGTTCGATTATATGAAAACGCTGCTGAAAAACAGCGAGATAACGATCAGCGCCAAGGCTGGTTTCGGCCTGACGGCGGAATATGCCCAAAGAATGTATGAGGTATTCCAGAATACCAAGCAAACCATGCTGGGGACATATTATCCGACCGACGCGCCAATCAGCCATGTGACCGTGCTGGTGAATGGTAACCATCCCTTCGCTTCCCGTTCTATAATCAACTTGAACGAAGATTTCCTTATCCTGGACGACATGCGCTGTGGGAATTGCGCCCATGAAATGGTACACGCCATCGACGAAAGTGATCTCCTTATGTTCAATACCCTCCCTGCTTCATTCTATGAAGGCCGAGCTGTATACATCTGCGAAAAAGTTTGCGAACGCATGAACATTTCTTATGTTCCCTATTCCGGGGTTAGTTGGTCATTTCTGAGCGAGGAAGATAAGGCAGATTTCTTCAATTATTTTTACGACTCCACCAACACGTACACCCAATATACGGTAGGCTACTATTTCATCAAGTACCTGTGCGAAAACTACGGTGAAAACGTTACCGCCCAAGTGCTCGCCAACATCCGTGCCAGCGGTCTGGAAAATATCAGCGACATGACAGACAGCCTGCGCAAGAGCTTCTTCAAGGAAGCAGTGGAGGCCGCCGCGGAGACGGGCGTATTCCAGAAATTTGTTCAGGATGTGATCGAACAATAGGAACCCTGGATATCTGGCTTTTATTCGGTTTCAAAAGTTCCGGGTCAAATCGTATTTTTCATAGAATTCCTTCCGGTAATCCAGGAAGCGGTCTTCCAAAATGGCCTGGCGGATTTCCTCCATCATGCGGATCAGGAAACGTAGGTTGTGGATGGAGGTGAGGCGGCCTCCGGTGATTTCCTCCGCCTTCAGCAGATGGCGCACATAGGCCCGGCTGAAATGCTGGCAGGCGTAGCAGTCGCACCCTTCCTCGATGGGGGTGAAATCGTGGGCGTAGGCGGCGTTGCGTACCACCAGTCGGCCGTTCCGGGTAAAGCAGGTGCCATTCCGGGCGATGCGGGTAGCCAGCACGCAGTCGAACATATCCACGCCCCGGAGCACGCCCTCTAAGAAGCAATCCGGCGTGCCCACGCCCATCAAATACCGGGGCTTGTTCTTGGGCAGGTGCAGCATGTCGTACATGACGGGCTTGGGCTCGCCCACGGAAAGGCCGCCGATGCCGTAGCCGGGGAAATCCATGTCCGCAAGGGTCTTGGCCGATTCGATACGCAGATCGTCAAAGAACGCGCCCTGCACGATGCCGAACAGCGCCTGATCGCTGCGGGTATGGTGCTTTTTGCAGCGGGCGGCCCAGCGGTGGGTGCGGTGCATGGCTTCCTCGGCGGTCTTTCGGTCGCAGGGGTAGGCGGAGCATACGTCGAAGGCCATGGCGATATCCGCGCCCAGGGCCTGCTGAATGTCCATGGAGATTTCCGGGCTGATGAACTGCTTGCTGCCGTCCAGATGGCTGCGGAAAGCCGCGCCTTCTTCGGTGATCTTGCGCAGTTCGGAAAGGGAAAACACCTGGAATCCGCCGCTGTCCGTCAGGATGGGGTGATGCCAGTCCATGAACTGGTGCAGGCCCCCCGCCTCCCGCACGATGTCCTCCCCGGGACGCAGGTGCAGGTGGTAGGTGTTGGACAGGATGATTTTGGCATTGATCTCCTCCATTTCCCGGGGCGTCATGGCCTTGACGGTGGCCTGGGTGCCCACGGGCATATAAATGGGGGTGGGGATGTCCCCGTGGGGGGTGTGCAGCACGCCCAAGCGCGCGCCGGACTGCTTGCAGGTATGAAGCAGCTCAAAGGTGACAGGATTGCTCATAAAACCTCACTGTATCGTTTTTTCTGTTTGACGCAGGACCACATAATTCACGCTGTATGCACCGTTTGCGACGAGGTGCGCGATTATATCCGTTTTCCCGCCGTCCGGCAGGGCATACAGCCGCAGGCGGGTAAGGGATGGGGCTGCTTCGCTGTCGGGAAAGAGCAGGGAAGGTACGGGCAGCGTGCCGTCGGGGGCGTCTGTGCCTTTGCCGAAGGTCTTTCCGCAAAGGCTTTCCACATAGGTATATACCGTGTTTACGGTTTGCTTGGAGGTCTTGATTTCCAGCGCGTTATCCCGCCGCACCACGGAATCGGGGGCCGTGAAGAAAGCAAAATCCATTTCCACAAGCGGCGCGTCCGCGTCCATCCCGTCGAACCACAGGGTCACGGCGAAATGATCGCTCAGCAGGGTCATGCGCTGAACGTTCCGTTCCGCGTCCGTTTCCGTCAGCGCCGCGCCGCCCGTATCCAGCGCCCGCACGGCCTGCATGGGCATGCCGAAAGCAAAATTCCCCAGGAAGTACACGGGCTGTTCTTCTTCCGCCCCGCAGGGCCAGGCAGGAAGCAGCAAAAGCAGGGACAGCAGCAGAGGAAACAGCCGCTTCCGGACGCTGATCACGGGGCCTCGCTTCCTTCCTTGCCGGATTTTCTTCCCGGGATAAAGCGAAGGGCCCGAAGGCCCTTCGTTCGCGCTTGGATACCCAACCTTATTTTTCCAGCAGGGATTCCAGCTTTGCGGCGTCCAAATACTGATACTGCACCATATTCACCGCGCCGTTTTCGTCGGTCAGCACAAAATGGGTGGCCATATCATAGCCCTTGCCGTCCGCGAAAAGGAACATCCGGACGCGGGAAACCGTGCTGCCCGCGGGAATCACGCCGGAATAGATGGGCAGCGGCAGCACGTCGCCCAAAATGATCGCCTGTTCACCGGAGAACCAGGAAGAAATGCTGTTATACACCGCGTCAATGGTTTCCGCGCTGTTTTTGGTTTCCTCCGCCACCGGTACGGCGCCTTTGCCGTCAACCACGGTGTAGATGATTTCCGTCAGCTGCGCATCCTTCCCCAGGCCGTCGAACACAAGCAGGGCGGTATCCCAGGAACCGCTGAACCGCGCCGTCCAGTACTGAACGCCGTTGGCCTCGTCCACCACGGGGCTGCCCAGGGTGGGGCCCATGCCCAGGAGCTTGGCTTCGCTGAGGGGCATACCGAAATAGAAAGCGTCAAAGTAGAGGGCGCGGGGGATGACCTGGAGCTGATTATCGTCGGCCTTTTCCTCTTCTTTCCTGAACCAGTCCAGCAGATTCTGCAGCTGCGCACGCACATACTCCGCCGCGGTGTCTGCGCCCTCGGAAACGGTATCCTTGATGCCTTCCCAGAGGAAGGGAGCCAATACCTCGGCCGTATCAATCAGTTCACCGGCTTTTTCTTTGCCTGCTTCCACGGCGTCCACAACGTCCTGCCAGGTCTGCAAGGCCTGCCCGAGCAGCTGAAACGCGGCGCTCTGCGCGTCAGCGGACAGCTTTTCCATCGCTTCCTGGGCCTGACCGGCGATTTCCGGGGCCTTTTCGGAGATGACCTTGGCGGCTTCCTCGGCCCGTTCCTGGGCCGCATCCCACAGATCGCTCAGCCGAGCGTCGAGATTGCGCCAAAAGTTGGATCCTTCTTCGTTGTTTTCGGGCGGTTCCTCCGCCAGTGCGAACCCGGTCGGCAGGGCGAGCAGCAGGGCGAGCAGCAGGGCGAGCAGTTTTTTCATCGGGGTACCTCCTTTTTTCTTCATGGGTCAGGCATGCTTCGTTTCACATGGAGAATCAATCATTCGCGCACCATGGCGGGCTTGATCTGGGGCCAGATGGTTTCCAGGCCCTTCAATTCCCGCTCGAAGAACAGCCAGGGCTTTTCCTCCGGCGTGGGGGCGATAAACAGCATTTGTTCCTTGGAAATGGGATGGGCAAAGGACAGGCGCATGCCCCACAGGGCGATTTGTTCTTTTCCCTTGCCGCTGCCGTAGCGGTGATCGCCCCACAGGGGGAAGCCCGCGTGCTGCATCTGCACGCGAATCTGATGGGCGCGGCCCGTTTCCAGCTGAATGGCGATCAGGGAAAGGCCGTCCCGGCGGGCGATGGTGCGGCCGTGCAGAATGGCTTCCTTGCCCTGCAATTTCAGGTAAGGGGGCAGCACCGTGACCATGTTCTTTTCCGGGTCCTTGGCCAGATAATCCACATAGGTGAAATGATCCGGCGTTTCGCCCTCCACCACGGCCACATACTGCCGGTTCAGCTCGTGGCCCTTCACCTGCTCGGACAGGCGGGCCGCCGCCTTGCTGGTGCGGGCGAAGACCAACAGGCCACCCACGGGCCGGTCCATGCGGTGCACCAGGCCGATATAGGCTTCGCCGGGCTTGTTGTAGGTTTCCTTCACGTATTCCTTGATCTGATCCAGCAGGTTTTCGTCCCCGGTATCGTCCCCCTGAGTGAGCAGGTTCTGGGGCTTCACGGCCACGATCAGGTGATTGTCCTCAAAGAGGATGGTGGGCTTGTCCATGGTATTTCCTCTCTTGCAGCGCGGGAAAACCCGCTGATTCTTTCTGCCGCTTCCTGTCCCGAAGCGTTTTTCGGGAAGGGCCCGGGAACCCCGCTCTTGCCTCAAAAGCAGGTTTCCTGGCTAAAGCTTTTTACTGATCCCCGATCCATCTTCCCGTGGCCCCGCAGGGCAGCACGCCGCCGGAGCGGACGGGGAGGCACAGCTCCTGGGAATCGATGACGCCGCCGTACTGCCGGGCGACGGTTTTGCGCAGGATATTTTCAAGCACCGCGGGCTGGAAGCCGGTGGTGTAGCTGTTGATGAAGAAGAACAGGGGATGGTCGCTCAGCGCCTCCGCGCAGGTGGACACCAGGCCGTACAGCTCGTTTTCCAGCTTCCACACTTCCCCGGAGGGGCCCCGTCCATAGCTTGGCGGGTCCATCAGGATGCCGTCGTACCGGCTGCCCCGGCGAATTTCCCGCCGCACGAAGGCCAGCGCGTCTTCCACGATGAAGCGGAAGCTGGTTTCGGGCAGGCCGGACAGCTCCCGGTTTTCCTTGGCCCACTGCACCATGCCCTTGGCGGCGTCCACATGGGTCACGTGGGCCCCCGCCGCGGCGCAGGCTAAGGTGGCTCCGCCGGTATAGGCGAACAGGTTCAGCACCCGGGCCCCGGGCCGCTTTTTCAGCAGGGCGGCCATGGCGTCCCAGTTGGCGGCCTGCTCGGGGAACAGCCCCGTGTGCTTAAAGCCGGTGGGCCGCACGTAGAATTGCAGGCCCTTGTAGGCGATCACCCACTTTTCCGGCAGCCTTTCCCGGAAATCCCAAGCGCCGCCGCCCCGGTCGCTGCGGGTATAGCGCGCCTGGGCCTTTTGCCACAGCGCCTCGTTTTCCCGGGGCCAGATCACCTGAGGGTCGGGCCGGGCCAGCAGGATGTTTCCCCACCGTTCCAGCTTTTCCCCGCCGCCGGTATCCAGCACCTCAAAATCTTTCCAGCCATTGGCAATGAACATAAACAAAGTTCCTCATTTCAGGGCAAAAATTCCCTTCATAATAATAACATGAAAACCCCTGCCTTGCAAGCAGGGGCGGAAAGAAAATGCCGGAATTGCGCTGCGCTACTTGTTCATACAGTTATTTTAGAAAGAATAGCGCTTTTTATGGCTTTCCCGGAAGGGGGCTGGGGGAAACCGGTTCCCCCAGAAATACTTTTTATTCAGGCCGACGCCGGATTTGCGACGTGGAAAGATATGCCTGCTCCATCAAGCGGGTGGTTTCCATGCCGTCCTCCGGCAGGATGAAGGGGGCTTCGCCCCGCGCCAGCCGGTCGTAAAAATCGGCGATCAGGTGGGTGTGGCTGTTGCCCCAATAGTCCTTGCCCAGCTTGGGGCCGGAGGCGTAGTCCTCGAATTCCGTACCATTAGGGCCGGTGATGGTAAGCTGTTCGCCGGTCATGTGCAGTTCGCCCTTTTCCAGCAGCAGATGGAGCTGCACGGGCATGTTGCCCGCGGCGCAGTTGCTGCAATAGAACAGGAAGCGGGCCCCGGCTTCGTTTTCCAGCAGCATATCGCAGGTGTCCTCGGTTTCGATTTCACCCGCAAGGCGCTTGGCGGTCATGGTGGCGGATTTCAGTGCAAAGCCGCCGGACAGCCATTTCATCAGATCCAGGGTGTGGATGGCCTGGTTGATGAGCACCGAGCCGCCTTCCGTGGCCCACGCGCCGCGCCAGGGGCTGTCGGCATAATACGCGCCGCCCCGATCCCAGCACACGAAGGCGCTGCCGCCGACGACCTTGCCCATTTCCCCGCCGTCGATGATTTCCTTCATCCGCTGGGATGCGCCGTTGTAGCGGTTCTGGAAGCACACGGTCAGGGTTTTTCCGCTGTCCTTGGCGGCCTGCACCATGGCCTGGGCCTCCTGCAGGGACATGCCCAGGGGCTTTTCGCACAGCACATGCTTGCCTGCGCGCAGGGCGGCGATGGTGATGGGCGCGTGCAGATAATGGGGCACGCAGATATGCACCGCGTCGATGTCCGGCTGGGCGAGCAGTTCATGATAATCCAGATACCCTTTTACGCCGTGTTCCTTGGCGGTTTTTTCCAGTTTTTCCGGGTCAATGTCGCAAACGGCGGCCAGCACCGCGTGATCCGCTTTTTCCAAAGCGTGGATATGAACGCCCGAGATCAACCCGCAGCCGATGACCGCAACCCTAAGCTGTTCCATGGTGAAGCAATCCTTCTTCCTTCAATGATCGTTCTGTTATTCGACGAAAAACGCAAGGTTCCTTCCACGGGCCGGAAGAATTCTGCCGCTTTGTATTGCGGGCCTTGACGAAAGACAGCCGCGGCAATATAATGAACATGAGGTGAGAAATCATAATGTATGAACGGGACGGAATCGTCTATGCGGGCAGCGAAGCTGTGGAAAAAGAAGTGATCTATGCCGAATATCTTGGCCAATTTACGCTTCGCGTCGCGTTTAATACGGGCGAAGTGGTTGACGTGGATTTTTCGAGGGACTTTGAAGGAAGTGCCTTCCAACCCTTGAAAAACGAAGAAGTGCTAAAGAATTTCGACTATTCTCTGGGCTTTTTGTCTTGGCTGGATGGTGCGATTGATGTTGCGCCGGAATACCTGCTTTCCGTCGGAAAAATGATCGAAGGCCCGGTTGTGGCATAAGCGGGAAACGGCGGCGCTGCGTACCGCGTACTATGGCTGCGACGCTGAATTAGCGCTTGACAGTGAAAGGCCTTTCGGTTATAATGTGAACCACGGCGGAAAGCCGCGCGCCGGTGTGATGGAATGGCAGACGTGACGGACTCAAAATCCGTTGAGCTAATCACTCGTGTGGGTTCAAGTCCCACCGCCGGCACCAACACCCTGGGGTGGCACGCCCAAAGATGCCACACTGAAAAACCACGAAGCTTCAGCGGTTTCGCGGTTTTTTGTTGAACTTTTTTTGAATGAAAACGATAAGACGTGTGAGGAAGAAACGATGAATGGAGAAACTTATCAGATCGCGAGGCTTGTGAGCGCCGCAAAAAAAGCAATGCATGAGAACGCCGGATTTTCCTTTCCCCCGAGTCCTTATGAAAAATCAATTGCATTTCGTTTTGTGCCTCAAAAGCGTTTCTTTCAATTGCGCGAACGGACAGCGCCGACGCCCGGCGAGTGGTTTGAAACCTGCCGGAAAGAGGGATTGCGGGATATGTTTCTGCTGATGGATACCGCGTCCCCTGATCCCCGTCTACTTGGATTCGTCAACACGAAACCGATCAATATAACGGTTGTTTATAAAAATGGAAAGGCGCGTTTTTGGACGCCCAAATGGACCTTTGATTCAGCCCACAAACAATGGGACATTGAGTACACTGAACATATGTGGGAAGACGCGCCTTTCAGGCTCCCAACGTTTGTTGACAATACGGATGATTTTCGGAGCGTTTTGACCGAGATCGAAGAATTCGCCGGACGCATCGGCGCAAACAGTTTCGCGGCGATCTTTGGCAAAGCCCGTTCTATTGTGGACGAAAAAGACTTCGTCAGCGAAAGCCTCGGCTTTCCGGAGCTGCCGGCGAAAAACCGGGTATTATTTGGCGCGGCGATGACAGCGGATGTGTTTGGCGCAATGGGTTCATGGAATGATTCGCCGCCTTTCCTGGCCCATGAGAAAGGCTTGGATGCCGAATATAAACGGCTTTCAGCGGAATTGCTGAAACAGATACGGCTTGCCACTTTATTTGCGGTGAATCAATGGACATGATTGTTTCGTCGCAGCAAGTCCAAAAAAGGAAACTTTGCAGAGGCAGAGCTTCCTTTTTTATGTCTTTCTCGGAAGGGGGTCTGGGGGAAACCGCTCTTTGGTCACAAAGAGCGGTTTCCCCCAGAAATAATCCTTTAGTGGTACTCCGGCAGCCAGCCCTTGTGGGCTTCAATGAGGTCATCGCACAGGGACACGATATCGTCGATGGACAGCTCGCTCTGGCAATGGGGGTCCATCATGGCGGCCTGATAGATGTAATCCTTTTTCAGGGTGACGGCGGCCTGGATGGTAAGGAGCTGCACGTTGATGTTGGTGCGGTTCATGGCGGCGCAGACCTCGGGCAGGTCGCCCACATAGGTGGGGGTGACGCCGCTGGCGTCGGCGATGCAGGCCACTTCCACGCAGGCGGTGCGGGGCAGGTTGGTGATCAGGCCGGTGTTCAGCACGTTGCCGCCGAATTTGAAGGGCTTGTTGGTTTCCATGGCTTCCATGATGTAGCTGGCGTATTCGGTGCTGCGGGTGTGGGACAGATGGGGGTCTTTGATCAGTTCGTCCCGGCGCTTTTCCCACCCGGCGATCTGGTTCACGCAGCGGCGGGGGTATTCGTCCAGGGGGATGTTGAAGCGTTCGATCAGCTCCGGATACTTGTCTTTGATGAAGAAGGGCATGTATTCGGCGCTGTGCTCGCTGGATTCGGTGACGTAGTAGCCGAAGCGCTTCATGATTTCCAGGCGCACCATGTCCCCGTGCTTTTCGGTGATGGCGGCGCAGCGGCGTTTGATTTCGGGGTACAGGTCTTCGCCGTTTTTGCTGATTTCCAGCAGCCAGGCCTGGTGGTTGATCCCGGCGATTTTGTACTGCACGGTGTCGTCGTATTCCATGCCCGCGTGCTTCATCAGGGTGGGGGCGCAGACCTGGACGCTGTGGCACAGGCCCACGGTTTTGA
>CACWWM010000089.1 GCA_902764565.1 uncultured Eubacteriales bacterium | reverse complement strand
AATGACAGACTACCCCGCCGTTTGAAATAAAAAAGAGCCTGGAAAGCAGATTGAAGGGACTGTATCGGGAGGCGGAAGCTCACGCCGTCCGGGGGGAAGGGATTTTCCGGTGCGCAAAGCAGGTTATCTCCACAGCATAGAAATAAACTGGACATACCGTCTGATTTGGGGTATAATGAGGCAAAAATCATCCGAAAGGGGTATCCTTCCATGAAAAAACTGCTTTCCATCCTTCTCATTCTCTGCATGCTGATTCCCGCCGCATCTCTTGCAGAGGTTGACGCTGTCGCTTCCGCCTCTGTGATCGACTATTTCGGCACACTGCTGGCCCCCGCCGATCTGGCCGCCTCCATCAACGCTTACGACGGGTTCTTTGCCGTGGCAACCGTGAACCCGGACAACACGCCCAACATCGGCTTCTTCATTTTCAGCGCCGCTGAATATGAAGGAAAACTCTATCTCCAGTTTGGCCTTGCTGAAAACCAGACCCGCGCCAACATGGAGAATGGCAGCGCCGTGACCGTTATGTACGCGCCCGTTCCCAAAGAAGGCACTTATGCGACGGTTGGCGCGCGGCTGACCTGCGAACGGGTGACGGACGAAGCCCTGGCCGAAAAGCTGATGGAAATCATGCCCCAAAAGAGCAACCTCATCTATGAAGTCACCCTGATCCGTCCCATTGGCTGAAATCAGTCTTTCTGCAGCGTCGCTTCGGCGGCGCTTTTTCTTATTTTGCCAATACTTCCATACCGATCTGATTTGACAGGAAATTTTTCAGCGCCTCAAATGTGTCCGGCTGAATCGATTTAGCCAGAGAAAAAGATTCGGCTTCCGCAATATCCGGATCGATGCCGGCCGCTTCAAGCAATTGCTGAAAGTATCTGCTTCGATTCTGATGGGCCTGAATGTATTGATTGCCCTGATCCGTTACGGCCAGATTGCCGTCCTGCTCCATGACCAGCAATCCTTCCATGATCAGCCGATTGACGGAAACACTGACGGAGGGCTTGGAGCACTTCATATAATGCGCCACGTCCACCGAGCGAACGCAGCAGTATTTCTTTTTCAGCATGAGGATCGCGTACAGATAACGCTCCATGGCAACACTGACGCCCATGATTACTCTCCCTCCTTCGGCGGAAGATTGCTGGATGAAAGACGGTAGGCTGACGGGGTCGTTCCCGTCAGTTTTTTGAATACATGGGAAAAGTGGGCGGAAGAGACAAAACCCACAGCTTCCCCGATTTCAGAGATGCCCAGGTCGCTTTCAGCAAGCAGGGTTTTCGCTTTTTCGCAGCGGATATGGTTGTGATACCACAAAAGCGTATGTCCCGTGTGAGCTTTGTATACACGCAGCAGATAGCTTCCGTTGACGTGCATAGCCAGCGCGGTTTCCCGAAGGGAAAACTTCTCTCCGCTGTGCGAAGCAAGATACGCTTCTACAGACGATGTCAAGCGATTCCCGGAACGAGCCTTGGGGGATGAAATGGATTCCGCGTTTTCTTCAGGCATACGGGTGCTCCTTTTAGAAGTTAGTTATTGCTTACTCGTGTATATTAGCATAATCTAACTTGATTTGCCAACCGATTTTTTGAAATGTGTCAATATCGGGCAAAAAGAAGTCAATATCAGAATAGAAAAACGAGTTAGATTATGCTAATATTAACGGCGGGTTAGATAAGCCTAATGCCAATGCCGTGCGTGAATCATCTTCTGACGGATGTTGAACCTGTCAGGAAGAGGAAGGGAAGTGCCATGCTATGGTAAGACAAGGGTTAAAGCAGCTGCTGTGCTGTTTTCTGCTGACAGCCGTTCTGCTGCCCATGTGTTCCGCCTTGGGGGAAGACATCGCTTCCGCCCGCTGGGCGGACGCTGCGGACGGGATCGACAAATACTTGGACGCGGCCTTTGAAGCATATTTGGACGGCGACGCAAAAACAGCTTATGACAGCGTAAGCAACGCCTATTTCCGTGTGTATGAAACCACCGGTTTTGAACGGCAGACCATGAGCTATGTATCCGGCAACCGCAAGAACGCTGTGGAAATGCAGTTTTCCGCCTGCAAAGCCGCGGTGAAAAAGGAAAATACCGATCAGGAAACCATCGTGTCCGTGCGCTCGGCGCTGGCGAAGCTGAAAGCCATGATCCGGGAGGACGGCAACAAGCTGGCGGCCATGCAGGGCGGCACGCAGAGCGAAACCAAGTATTACAAGCGGGGCGAATTGGTTTCTGCCGACCCCTATCCCGAATATTCCGCCGATCCCAACGCGGCTATGAAATATGCCAGCTGGTATGAGGCGGCCACCCTGGTGAAGGAAGCGCTGGACACCGCTTACATGGGGTATCTGGACAAGGATTTTGAGGCGGCCAATGACAACCTGAACACCGCTTTTTATGCGATTTATGAGGAATCCGGCCTGAGCCATAAGATTTATACCGATCTTTCCCTGAAAGACCGGCAGAAGATGGACGGTTATTTTTCCGATTTGCGGAGCCTGGCGGCGTCGGCTGCCGCAAAATATCAGAAAAACAAATACCGCACCACCACCGACGGGGCGAAGAACCTGGTGCTGAAGCTGGCAAAGACCTTGGACAATCAGGCGGCGGAAGCGAAAGCGGCCCTTGCGGCGGAAGCCGGAGAAGCAATCGCCGAGTCCCAGGAAGAAGTCAGGCAAAGCGATCCCCGCCTGCTCACGTTCCTTGGCGCGTTCGGCATCATCGTGCGCGAGGGGCTGGAAGCCATTCTGGTCATTGCCGCCATCATCGCTTACCTGACTAAGAGCGGCAATGGCAGGAATTTGAAAAACGTGTACATCGGCGCGGTATGCGGCGTGATTGCCAGCTTTATTGCCGCCGCAATCCTGGCCTGGGCCAAGCAGGCGTTCGTAGGCGCGGGACTGGCGCAGGAAGTGATCGAAGGCGTCACCGCCCTGATCGCCGTGTGCGTGCTGTTCTATGTGAGCAACTGGATGATTTCCAAAGCGGAGGCCGCCTCCTGGAGCCGGTATATCGACGGAAAGGTGCAGAGCTCTGTGGAACAGGGCAGCGCCTTCGCCCTGGCCTTTACCGCTTTCCTTTCCGTATTCCGGGAAGGTGCGGAAGTGGTGCTGTTCTATCAGCCGATGCTCAGCGAGGGCAATCCCGGCATGGTATGGGCGGGCTTCGGCGTGGGCTGCGTGCTGCTGGTGTTCGTGTATTTGGCGATCACGAAGTTATCCATCAAGCTGCCTATCAAGGTTTTCTTTACGGCCACTTCCATCCTGATGGCTGTGATGTGCGTTTCCTTCCTGGGCAGCGGCATCAAGGAACTGGCCGAAGGCAACGTGTTCGATCTGACGCTGAATGTGCCCGGCATCCCGGAAAACGACGTGATCCAGATTTTCGGTATCTATCCCTGGCTGGAAACGCTGCTGCCGCAGCTGATCCTGGCCATCGTCCTGCTGGTCACGTTCATGATCGCTCACTATCGGGGAAAAATCGACGCGGTGAAAGCCGCGTATGCCGCGAAAAGATAAGCTGTCCCGCGGCTGCTGCCCCGCGCGGCATGCCGCTGGTCATACAAAAAAATTACATTTGAGGAGGACTTCACCATGAAGAAATTTATTTCCCTGCTGCTGGCCGCTATGATGCTGATGAGCATGTCCGCTTTCGGCCTTGCCGAAGAAGAAGCCGGTTTCGACGAATACGAGCTGGGTGTTGAGGGCGAACAGGAAGTGGGCTTCATGACCATGGCGATGGTTTACTTCCAGCCCGTGGACATGGCTCCCGCCGAGAACGCTACCCCCAAGGAAGGCTCCGACCTGCACATTGAAGTGGACCTGACCGCCAACGAGAACCCCTACGGCTTCCCTGTGGACGGCTGGGTGCCTTACCTGAGCATTGATTTTGTCATCAAGGATAAGGACGGCAAGGAAGTATACTCCGGCTCCATGATGCCCATGGCCGCTTCCGACGGCCCCCACTACGGCAACAACATCCCCCTGCCCGAAGGCGAATACTCCATCACCCTGTACATCAAGAGCCCCGCTGAAAACGGCTATCTGCTCCATGTGGACGCCGAAACCGGCGTGGAAGCCGATTCCTTCTGGGCTGAACCCCTGACCGCCACCTGGACCGGCTGGAAGTTCGTCAAGGAATGGTAAGGACGAGGAAACCGGGATTTCTGGGGAAACCGCTCTTTGGAGTTGCTTCGCACGGCCTGCGCTTCGCTTGCCCGCGCTGTAGTTCTAAGCATTTTGATTGAATGCGCGCCATACGTCTAAAGCCGCATGGCTGAGAGCGGTTTCCCCAGGCCCCTTCCGAGAAAGCTGTAATGGGTATGACCTTTAGCATACACCGTTAGGCAAGCGATTGCTGGCATGTCCTCCGCGGGGGAGGACATGCCAGCATTACGCACGTTTATGAACTCTGATTTTTCGGAGGTTATGCTGTGTTCAAGTATCTTTGGACGGTGACGCAGGATCTGTTTCTGGCCGTCACGCTGACCACACTGATCCATATCCTGCTGTCCCGGCTGTTTGGCCGCAGGGGACGGATCATCCATGGGGCCGCTTTGGGGGTGGGCGTACTCGCTTCCATCACGCTGGCGACCGTCAAATACAATACCAATCTCATTATTTCCAGCCATTGGAATCATTATATCTACGCCGTGCTTCTGGCATTGACCCTGCTGACCCTGCTGTTTACGATCCTGTTTGGCCGAAAGGAAAACCGGGGAACGACAGCAGGCGGCATTCTGCTCAGCCTTGCGGGCGCCCTTTATTCCGCAACGCTGATTTTCTATTCCCTGCCCGGCGTGCTGCTGTATCCGTTCAGCTTCAACACCATGGGGCAAGGGTATCTTTCATCCTATTATCTGGTGCGCATGGCCGGATGGCTGGGCGCGCTGGTGCTGCTGTTCGTCTATTCGCGCCTGCTTTCCCGCTGCGCGCTGTATATAAAGCCTTACGGAGCGCTTCCTGTGCTGGTGAACGCGGGCTTGCTTTCCTTCGCTGTTTACTGCTTCGGGCGTTTCTTCGTGCCATGGGTAAACCGGGCCAAGTGGCTGAAATGGCCCGTAAAATATTCTGCCGGGGCCTATGGCTGGATCGGCGATTGGATGATGTTTACCGCCAGCCACGCCATGCTGTTCATCTGGATCGTGGCAGGGATCGCCGTGCTGCTGTCTTTGCTTTTGTTCCGTCAGGGTACGGTCATCAAAGAGCCCTATGACAATCCTGCGCAGCACCGCAAGCTGAAAGCCCGGAACAGGCACTGGCGGCGGGTGGCCGCGGGCGTGCTGGTATGCGCGGCGCTCTGTACGGTGATCATGACCGTGGTCAAAACCAACGATACCAAACAGGTGGAATTATCCGCCCCGGAAGCGTATACCGTGGATCAGGAAGCAGGCGTCATCCTGGTGCCCATGGAGGCCGTCAGCGACGGGCACCTGCACCGCTTTGAATTTAAAACGGAGAAAAATATCAACGTGCGCTGGATCGTGGTGAAAAAGCCGGGCTCCGCGTCCTTCGGCGTGGGGCTGGACGCCTGCGAGGTATGCGGCAACGCGGGCTACTTTGAACGCAGCGGGCAAATCATCTGCAAGCGCTGCGACGTGGTGATGAACATCAACACCATCGGCTTCAAGGGCGGCTGCAATCCCATTCCGCTGGCTTATGAAGTGAAAGACGGAAACCTTGTTTTCAAGCTGAGCGACATTATCGCCGGTGAAAAAGAGTTCAGATAAACGGATGGGAAACAGTTATTGAGGACAGAGAATGCATTTCCTTATGGCTTTCTTGGAAGAGGGTCTGGGGGAAACCATTCTTTGGCCCCCAAAGAATGGTTTCCCTCAGAAAGGATAATCCTCTATGCTTTTCCGTATGATCCGCGGCGTGCTCTTTCATCAGAAGGGCAAAATGCTTTTGATCGCGCTGACCATCGCGCTGGGCGCGTCCCTGGCCACGGGGATGCTGAACGTGGTGCTGGGCGTGGAAGAAAAGGTCAACAAGGAATTGAAAAACTACGGGGCCAACATCGTGGTAAAGCCCAAGGATTCCTCGCTGCTCTCCGATATTTACGACGTGGGAGAGGGAGGGGAGCTGAATACGGCTTATCTGCGGGAGGACGAATTGGGGAAGCTCAAAACCATCTTCTGGGCCTTCAATATCGTGGATTTTACCCCCTTCCTGGACGCTTCCGTCACGTTGCCGGACTTATCCAGTGCGAAAATGACGGGCACCTGGTTCAACCATCACCTCGATCTGCCTACCGGCGAAAGCCTGGACGCGGGCGTGGTGGGGATGCGCTCCTGGTGGGACGTGACCGAAGGCCGCTGGCTGGATGAAAAGGACGGCGGCGCGTCTTCCGAGATCATGGCAGGAGCGCTGCTTGCGCAGAAAATGGGCTGGCACGCGGGCGACACGGTGCATATCTCCGCTTCCCACGGGGAAAAGGACGTTACCATCGTTGGCATTTACGACGCGGGCGGCGACGAGGACGAGCAGATTTTTGCCACGCTGGATTTGGTTCAAGCCCTGACCGACCGGGAAAGCAAGGTGGCTTCCATCGAAGTTTCCGCCCTCACCACCCCGGATAACGAGCTGGCCCGCCGGGCAGCCAGAAACCCGGCCGCGCTGTCCTCCCGGGACTATGAAACCTGGTACTGCACGGCCTATGTCAGCGCCATCTGCTATCAGATTCAGGAGGTCATCACCGGCTCTGTCGCCAGCGCCGTGCGGAAGGTGGCCGAAAGCGAAGGCACCATTCTGGATAAGACCAAGCTGCTCATGATCCTGATCACCGCCCTGAGCCTCATCGGTTCGGCGCTGGGCATTTCCAATCTGGTCACCGCCTCTGTGATGGAGCGTGGGCAGGAAATCGGCCTGCTCAAAGCCATCGGCGCGCGGGATCACTCCATTACCGGCGTGGTGATGACGGAGATCCTGATTACCGCGCTTGTGGGCTTTGGAGCCGGATATTTCATGGGTTTTGGTTTCGCACAGCTCATCGGCCACAGCGTCTTTGGTTCGTCCATCGACATGAACCCCAAGGTGGTTCCTATTGTAGCCGGCTTGATTGCGCTGGTAACCATTGCCGGAAGCCTGCCCGCCATTCGGCAGATTCTGCGGCTGCGGCCCGCGGAAGTGCTGCACGGAGGACATTGAGGGAGCGATTAGTATGACAAAACGAAGAATGTTTCTGCGGATGATCACCGCGTCGCTGCTGCGCCGCCGCTCCCGGATGCTGATTGCTCTGCTGTCCATCGGAATCGGCGCAACGATCCTGGCAGGACTGGTGACCATCTATGTGGACGTGCCCCGGCAGATGGGCGCGCAGTTCCGGTCCTACGGCGCGAACATGCTGCTTCTGCCCAAGGACGGCGCGGAGCTGAACAGCCAAAGCCTTTCGGAAGCCCTGCAGGCAATTCCTGCGGATGCGCTGGTAGGCGCGGCCCCTTACCGTTATGTGCGGCTTGATATGACCACCCGTCAGCAATCCTTCACCGCTGCCGGGACGGATTTTTCCCAGATCGTGAAAACAAGCCCCTATTTCAGCGTGGAAGGCGCGTACCCGTCGGATACCCGTCAGGTGCTGGTGGGCAAAGAAATCGCCGAGACCATTGGCGTGAAGGCAGGCTCCACCATGGAGCTGACCTGGCAGCCCGCAAACAATGCCGCAGACAAAACCCCGGAGGAAAGCCGCGTGCCCGGCGCTTCCCTGTCCGGCAAAGCGGAGGGCTTTGGCGGCGGGGTCGTTTATGTCACAGCCGTGTTGGATGAAAACGCAGGCATTGCCTCCCTGACCGTGGACGCTTCCACCCAAACCCCGGAATACGGCGGGCGCATTCCGGAGGACGATGCGTTTTTGAATCAGTTCATCGGGAAAACGCTGCCTTTGTCCCTGGGCAAAGATGTGGACGCGCTTTCCGGGTTTACCGTCACCGGTATCCTGACCACAGGCGGCGAGGAAGAAAGCTATGTGTTCCTGTCCCTGAAAGACATGGAACTCATGACCGGTTCGGATCAGCTGGACGTGGCGGAGTTGAGCGTGTCCGCCGGGGCCGAACAACTGGAATCCTATGTGAACCAGATCACCGAAAGCTGCGCCAGTGTGCAGGCCCGGCTGGTCAAGCGTGTAGCCCGTTCCGAAGCGTCTGTGCTGGAAAAGCTGACGGCGCTGGTGTTCCTGGTTACATTGGTGGTGCTTTTGCTCACCATGATCTGCGTTTCCACCACCATGATGGCCGTTGTTTCCGAGCGCAGGCGGGAAATCGGTCTGCGCAAGGCGCTTGGCGCGTCGGACGGCTCCATTCGCGCGGAATTTTTGGGCGAAGGCCTGTTTTTAGGGCTGCTTGGCGGCGTGATGGGAGCCGTTTTGGGATTCGTGTTCGCCCAGGTGGTGAGCGTGAATGTATTTGGTTCGTCCATCACCTTCCAGCCCCTGCTTTTGCCCGCGGCGGTGGTCGTGTCCATGCTGATTGCTGCCGTATCCTGCCTGCTGCCCATCAAGCGCGCCGTGGCGATTGATCCCGCATTGGTTCTGAAAGGTGAGTGAACCGCGTGGTGCCCCAGTGGGGCATTCGACGCAGTCGAAAACAAGGTGAACGAATCAATCGAAACAAGCGGAGGGGCGAAGCGAAAGCAAGCCCATCCGCGCCGATTGAGATTGCGGAGGGATAAAAATGAGTTTACTTGAAATCAAAAATGTCTCCAAAATTTATGGTGAATTAAAGGCCCTGGACAACGTGAGCATCCATGTGGACAAGGGCGAATGGGTCGCCATCATGGGCCCCAGCGGCAGCGGCAAAAGCACCATGATGAACATTATCGGCTGCATGGATAAGCCCACCTCCGGCGAAGTGCTGCTGGACGGGGTGGATATTTCCAAGGA
>CACWWM010000088.1 GCA_902764565.1 uncultured Eubacteriales bacterium | reverse complement strand
CTGGCATTGGTCACCCAGGGCTTCGCCTACCCGGCGCAGCAGCGCCCGGTCAAAGCTGGCCGCCATGGCGCAGGCGGCGGGGAAGCACACGGCGGGAATGCTTTCGTTTACGCCCAAATGGTCGGCCTTTTCCGCCTGCTTGCGCAGGCCGTGGGGGCCGTCGGACACCATCACGGATGGAATGCCCAGGCGCGGGATGGGCTTTGTGTGCCAGAAATCCAGGCCGGACAGCATGGCGCATTTTTCTTCCAGGGTCATTTGCCGAACGAGTTCTTTGGCGGTTTTCATTTGCTTTTCCTCCCAGCGGTTTTTCGTCCTTGGGCGGACGGCTGCGGGCGAACAGCTCCTTTTCCCTGCTGCTGACCCGGAGAACGCCCTGGACGGAAGCATATGCATTATTATTCGCTGAAAGTCCGCCGAATCCTCCAAGCGCCCATTGAGGGTTTCTTTGACAATGATACTTTCATATTTGATGAATTTGTGATATAATGTGGATGATAAATTGGATGAAACGGGGAACAGTTTATGTCAGATTCAGTGGGCGCCCTCATTCTGTTCTTAGGCGTATCCCTGACGGGATGGATATTTGTGGGGGTCGCGCTCTACACCAGGGGATACCAGAAAAAGAAGGAACAAAATGAACGGGCTCTTTCTTCCGGCCAAATCGTTGATCTGGTTGAAAAAGTCAATCAAGCGGTCAGAGGGCGTCCGGTCAGATATTATGTTCCCGTTGTGGAGTTTGAAGCAAACCACCAAACATACCGACTGGAAAATGAAAATGGGTATCGGCAAAAGGACAAAATCATTCTGGGGCAATCGGTGGAAGTGATGTACGATGAAAATGATCCGACACACTTCCATCTGACGGAGGATCATGCGAATGCAGCTTCGTCCAGCAGCCTCCTGCGGCTTGGCATCATCATCATTGGCTGTGCCGCCGCTTTGACTGTTTTCAATCAAATTTACCATTTGTTCTGGTGAAAAAGCTGCTGAAACGGGAAACCAATACAGCGGATGCTTCGGCTTTATTTGGAGGGAAAAACCAATGGAGCTACTGAAACAGATACAGCCCGATATCATGCTGGCGCTGAGCGCCGTATGCGGCGTGCTGGCTTTGCTTGTCTTCATGACGAATACCATGTCGAAAAAGCGAAAAGTGGCGCTGATGCTGGTGGAGATCAGCGCCATGCTGCTGATGATCTTCGATCGCCGCGCCTATATCTACAGAGGGGACACGAGCACGCTGGGCTGGTGGATGGTGCGAATCTGCAATTTCGCCGTCTTTTTCCTGACGCTCGTCGTGCTTGAGGGCTTCAACCTGTACCTGATCGACTTGTATACCCATGAGGGCGGGCTCGACGCCGTGCCGCGGCGGCTGAAGGCCGTGAGCATACTGGCCTTCATCGGGGTGGTCATGGTGGTCGTGTCCCAGTTTACCGGCTTCTACTATACCTTTGACGAAATGAACCGCTATCAGCGCGCGCCGGGATTTATCGTCTGCTTTTTAATCCCCCTGGCTGTGCTGATCCTGCAGATATCCGTTATCGTACAGTATCTCAAGCGCCTGACGCGGGGCATCGGGATTCCGCTGCTGCTGTTCACGGGCCTGTGCAGCATTGCCCCCGTGCTTCAGACGTTCCTGTACGGCATTTCATTAAACAACATGACCATCGCCATCATGTCGGTGCTGCTGTACATATTCGCGCTGCGGGATATGGCCCGGAAAGTGGAGCAGGCGCGTCAGCAGGAGATCGAATACTACAAGGAAAAGCAGAAGACGGAACACGCCCTGTTTGAACAGACGGCCGAGGCGCTGGCGTCGGCCATCGACGCCAAGGACGCCTATACCCACGGCCATTCCCTCCGCGTCGCCATGTATTCCACTCAGCTTGCCCGGGAGGCGGGCAAATCGGAGGAGGAATGCGAAAAGGTTTATTTCGCGGGGCTGCTGCACGACGTGGGCAAGATCGGCATTCCCGACGCCATCATCAACAAGGCAGGCAAGCTGACCGACGAAGAATTCTCCCAGATCAAAATGCATCCCGTCTACGGCAATCAGATCCTTTCCACAATTCACCGGCTGCCGTATCTCAGCATCGGCGCGCGCCACCATCACGAGCGCTACGACGGACGGGGCTACCCGGATAAGCTGTGGCCGATTCCTACGACGCCATGACCTCCAAACGCAGCTACCGCGACCCGATTCCCCAGCAGAAGGTGCGCGAGCAGATTCTGGAGGGCATGGGATCGCAGTTTGATCCGCAGTATGCCAAGATCATGCTGCACATGATCGACCAGGACATCGAATACGGCATGCGCGAGCACCAGGAGGAGAGCGACGACGCTTTCATCACCCGCATCAAATGCCAGAGTATCTATAACGATTGCTCGACGGGCATCCCGGTTACCGACTATAAGGTACGGATTCACTGCTACAGCCGGGCCGACGACGGCTTCCCCAAGGCGGAAAGCATTCCGACGATCCTGCTGTTCGACGCACTGGACGCCCGCGTGCATTTGGAGGAGGCCAAGCAAAAGGAGCTGCTGTATTTTGAATACGCGCAGCTGCGCTTTGACGGCAAGACGTGCCGCGTGGGCGCGCGAAAGCTGGAAACCCGGATAAAGCCCTGTGAAGGGTCTTCGGAAAAGCCTGAGAATACGCGCCTCACCAGTTACTCCATCGAAGCCGTGCGCATGGAGGATCACGCGCTCATCAATATCTCGGACGGCGAAAAGACGGTGGAAACCATCGTCGCGCTGCCGGACAGCGCCCGGTTTTCCTACATTTCCCTCACCGGCGAGCACTGCATGATCAGCAACATCCACATAGATCGGGAGGATTTCCCCATAGAAAAGGACGCCATCCCGCGCATCGCCGAGGAGGTCAGCTACATTCGCGGCTGCCCGCAGGGCGACGTGCCGAACGTTCAGGTGAACCGTTGGCGCTCGTCCTCCACGGAGGGCATAAAACTCACCGGAAACATGCGGCTCACCTTCCATAGCCAAAGCCTGCCCACGGCCCGGCTGGTATGGCACTGCCCGTTCGTAAGCCTCTACACCTCCCGGGACGGCAGGGTAAACGGGAAGGGCTATCGGGAGTTCCTGCTGCTGCGCCTGGACGGCGAGAGCTGGGATTCCGACGCTCACGCCCAAAATGAGGCCAGGATCGAGCACACGCACCGGTTCCCGGGCTGGAACGCATGGAAGGACGCGAACAAGCAGGGGATCGACTGGGATATCATGATCCGGCGCGACGGCAGCCGCATCGAGATGGAAACGGAAGCCCTCGGCATTACGATCTATAACCAAACGACCATCATGGACGCGGTAGACGACCTGTACATCGCGCTGACCGGCGACCAGTGCGCCCTGACGGATATCCACGCCGCATCGGCTGCGGGGGAAAAGTAACGCGGCGGCAGGACAGCATCGTTTTCTTTCATCAGGAAAAATTTTATAAAATTATTGAAATGAAAATTTATGAAACGCATTGACAAAACGGGCAAAGGACGCTATAATACAGACAAGTTTAGCGCTAAACTACATTGACAGAAAAGCGCGCGTATGATCTTTGAGGAGGTTTGAAAATGAACAAGCCGATCAAAATGGCATCGCTGCTCCTGGCGCTTTGCCTGCTGTTTTCCGCCGTGCCCTTCGCGATGGCGGAAGACGTCGTCGACGCGAACCTGACCTGCACCCTCACCCTGGGCAACTGGCCCCCGGACACCGCCGCCCAGGCGGAAAAGGATCTGTTTGAGGGGTATAAGGCCACCATGGCGAAGCAGTATCCCAATGTGACGCTGATCCCCGATTACTATTCCTATTCCCTGAGCAATTACGTGCCCATGGCAAAGGCCGGCACGGCCCCAAGCATTTTCCAGCCTCCCTTTACCGATCCTCAGCTGCTGATCAGCCAGCATCTGGTGGGCGACGTGACGGACGCCCTGGAGCAATTCGGGGTGCTGGATAAGTTCAGCCCCGCCTATGTGGAAATGCTGGCGGATGAAAACGGCCGCATTTTCGGTCTGCCCCGGGACGGGTACGTGCTGGGCATGCACCTGAATCTGTCGCTTTTCCGTCAGGCCGGTTTGGTGGACGCGGACGGGCTGCCCATGTATCCCAAGACCCTGCAGGAGCTGGCGGAGTACGGCCAGATCATCAAGGAAAAAACCGGCAAGGCCGGGCTGGTGTTCCCCGCCAGCGAGACCTACGGCGGATGGCTGTTTACCAACATCGCCTGGAATTTCGGCTGCGTTGGGGAAAGCGCCCTGGAATACCAGGATGAGGACGGCCGCTGGGTGTGCAACTTCACATCGCCGGAGTGCATCGCCGCCATGGAATACATGCGGGATCTGAAATGGAAGTACGACATCCTGAACGTGGACGCCACCACCACCGACTGGGCCAGCGCCCACACGCTGCTGGGCACCGGCGAAGCGGCCATGAACTTCGCCGCGGACGATTCCGTGGATCAGCCCACCTCCAACAAGGGCCTGCCCGTGGAGGATTTCGCCCTGATCCCCTTCCCGGCCGGGGACGCGGGCCGCTACGCCCTGGCAGGAGGCACCTGCTATATGTTTGCGCCCAATATCACCGCCGACCAGGGTATCGCCCTGATGGCGTATCTGAAAGTCATCGGCAAGCTGCCCTTCCTGGACGATCAGATCATCGCGGGCATGCGGGCGGACTATGCCGCCAAGCGGGACCGGGGCGCTCCGGTGCTCCCTGCCATCAGCGCCTGGAACGATGAGGAATACAATGCCGCCAAGCAGGCCATCGTGGACGAATTCTGCAATGTGGATATGCGCCTGTACGCTGATTTCTTCGATTCCCTTTCCGACGGCACCATGACCCTGAAATCGGAAGAACCCGTTTTTGCCCAGCAGCTGTATCGGGAGCTGACCGCCGTGATCCAGCGCGTGATCACCCGGGAGGGCGCGGACGTTGAAAAAGCCCTGCGGAAAGCGGAAGAAGCTTTCCAGGAGTATCTGGACGACGAAATCAACGATGTTTGATTCCTTGCGGTAATTTGCATGCCGGTCACGGTTTGCCGCACCGGCATGTTTTCTTCAAATACCCTTTTTCGGAGGAGGAATTTTCGTGGGCAGACAATGGAAGAGGAGATCGCGCGCGAAAAGGAAAGAAGCTTTCACGTCCTGGCTGATTATGCTGCCCGGCCTGATCCTGATGGCCTTTTTCGTCTGGGAGCCTCTGTTTGAAAGCGTGCGGATGAGCCTTTACAAAACCAGGAACGTGGAGCTGGTGCGCTTCATCGGGCTGGATAATTTTATCAGCGTGACCGGCAAGGACGATTTTCTCCAGGCCCTGCTGAACACCTTCTCCTATACCTTCTGGTCGCTGCTGCTGGGGTTCGCGCTGCCGGTGCTTTTGGCCATGCTGATCGGCGAAACCCGCCGGGGCAAAGGCTTTTTCCGCACGGCGGTATACCTGCCCAATATGCTGCCGGGCCTGGCGGTCATCATCCTGTGGTCTGCTTTCTTTTCCGGCGAAAAATCCGGCGTGTTCAATATTCTGCTGGGGCAGTTCGGCGTTCCCGCCCAATCTTACCTGACCCACGCCGATTGGGTGATCCCCATCATCATCCTCATCGCCACCTGGAAAGGGGCGGGGGCCACGGCGCTGATCTATATGGCGGGCATGGCCAGCATCAGCCCCGAGCTTTACGAAGCCGCCGCCATCGACGGGGCCACCGTGTGGCAAAGGATCGTCCACATCCTGCTGCCTGCCATTAAAAAGTTAGCGGGTACGCTGCTGATTCTGCAGATCATCTCCGTGTTCCAGATCATGTACGAACCCATGGTGCTCACCAAGGGCGGGCCGGACAACGCCTCCCTGTCGCTGATGCAGCTCATGTGGCAGTACGCCTTCGGCGGTTCCATGAATTACGGAAAGGCTTCCGCCGTGGCGGTGATCGTGACGCTGATCCTGCTGGTGATGACGGCCGTTTATTCCTACTTCAACCGCAAAGAATCCGATTGGGATTAAAGGAGGTGTGAACACATATGAAAACCGAGCAGCGCACCGGCGTGATCCGGGACTACGATATGCATTCCACCTCCGTGAAGATCGGCTACGGTTTGATCCTGTTCCTTTGCGTCCTGATGGTGATCCTGGCCGTATTTCCGCTGCTGTGGGTGATGCTGGCGGGATTCAAGGATTTGAAGGAATTCGTGTCCAGCACCTCCATTTTTCCGCAATCCTTCGATCCGCAATCCTTCGCAACCACCTGGAATCAACTGGGCATCGCCCAAAACTACCTGAATTCTCTTCTGTTCGTGGTGGGCAGCGTGATCTGTGCCCTGATTTTCAACGGCTTGCTGGGCTATGGTCTCGGCATCCTGAAACCCAGGGGACATAAGGCCGTAAAGCGGCTGATCCTTCTGTCCCTGCTGATGCCCACCACCATCAGCATCGTGCCTCTGTTCATGAATATCCAGAACCTGGGGCTGGGCAATTCCTTCGTTCCCCTGTGGCTCAGCTACGGGGCCAACGCCATGTATGTGATCCTGTTCGTGCAGTTCTTTGAATCACTGCCCGCCTCCATCATTGAAGCCGGCCGCATCGACGGCTGCAGCCAGCTGCAAACCTTTTTCCGCATCGTGCTGCCCCTGTCCAAGCCGATCTGCACGGTGATCGCCATTTTTGCCGTCAACGCCGCCTGGTCGGATTTCCTGCTTCCTTACCTGGTGCTGCGGGGCGGCAGCCTGCAAACGGTGATGGTGCGCCTGTTCGTGTTCAGCACAGAGCAGACGGTGAACGCCGATACCATGATGCGTTCGGTGGTGTTCTCCATGATCCCACCCATCATCCTGTTCTTCATCTTCCAGAAGCAGCTGACGGAAAACGCGGTCTCCGTGGGCATCAAGGGCTGAGAAAGGAGCGCATATGGCAAAAGCGGCAGACGTTTATTTCCAGGTGGATCCCTGGAAGATCATTGAGGCGGGCTTCGATCCCGCCTATTCCCGGGTCAGCGAATCGGTTTTTTCTCTGGCCAATGAAACCCTGGGCGTGCGCGGCAGCTTTGACGAGGGCGGCAGCGTGGATTCTCTCCGGGGCGCTTACGTGAACGGCGTATACGATATGGAACGCCTGAACCGCTCCTATCGCGGCATCATTACGGAGACTCATTTCATGATCCCCGCCGCCGATTGGCTGATGACGGAAATCATGCTGGACGGCGAAAAGCTGGATCTGGGCAAGGTGCGGTTCCGGGATTTCCGGCGGGAAATGGATATGCGCCGGGGCACGCTGGAACGCAGCTTCGTCTGGCAGACGGCTTCCGGAAAGGAACTGCGCCTTTCCTTCCTGCGCTTTATGGATATGGTGCATCGGGAACGGGCTTATCAGCGCGTTGCGATGGAGCCGCTGAATTTTTCCGGCGCGGTGGAGATGGCCGCCGGGCTGTCCTTTGACGTGCTGCACGAAGGGTATAAAAAGTGCTTCTGGCAGGACGTTCGGGGGGAGGCCCAGGGCAGCCGTTTGGCGCTGCAGGGGCGCACCACGCTGTCCGGGCAGGAGGTTTTTGCCGGGGCTGTTTTGAATATATGCGGCGAAGCGCGAATCACGGAGAAAGCCGCGTCCCTTCGCGCCGTTCTCCCGCTGGAACAGGGAAAAACGCTGACCGTGGACAAGCGGGCTGTGATCCTTTTTGACGGGGATACCGGGGAAAGCCTGTGGCAGAAAGGCCAGCAGGCGCTTACTGCCAGCGGACAGGTATCGCTGGATGAAGCGCTGACGGCGCAGCGGGAATACTGGGCCGCCTATTGGCGCACCTCGGACGTGGAGATCGAAGCGAAGGAAGGCCAGGAAGCCGCCGTAGCCGCGGAACAGCAGGGCATCCGCTTTTGCAGCTTCCAGCTGGCCCAGATCTACAACGGCGGCAGCATGCGCCACAACATCGGGGCCAAGGGCCTGACGGGTGAAGCCTACAACGGCCACGCCTTCTGGGATACCGAGGCCTGCTGTCTGCCCTTCTACCTGTTCACCAATCCCCGGGCGGCCCGGGACTTGCTTTTGTACCGCTACAACACCTTGCCCCAGGCCTTGAAACGGGCAAAAATGCTGGACTGCGAAGGAGCCTGCTATCCGCTGGCTACCCTGAACGGCGACGAAGCCTGCGCCCTGTGGCAGCATGCCAGCCTGCAGCTGCAGCCCAGCACAGCCGTGGCCTACGGCGTGTGGCACTATGCCCACGTTACCGGCGACCGGGATTTTCTCTATATGTATGGGGCTGAAATGCTGCTGCAAATCGCCCGGTTTCTGGCCAGCCGCGTGGAAAAAGGCGGGAAAACGGGGAAATACGGATTCTTTGGCGTCATGGGGCCGGATGAGTTCCATATGATGGTGAATAACAACGCCTACACCAATTATATGGGCATGCGCACCCTGCTTTGCGCTGCCCAAACGCTGGATGATATGCGGCGGGACCGGCCGGATGCCTTCGCCGCCCTCATGGAAAAAACAGCGCTTGGGGAAGCGGAAATCGCCCGCTGGCGGGAAATTGCCGCGAACATGTATCTGCCGCAGGACGAAACGGGGCTGATCGAACAGCACGACGATTATTTCAACCTGCCCCATACGGATATTAACGCCATCCCCGTCAGCCAGTTCCCGCTGTACGACCATTGGAGCTATGACCGCATTTATCGCTCGGACATGATCAAGCAGCCGGACGTGCTGATGATGCTGTATCTGTACAACTCCTCGTTCACCGAAGAAGAAAAGCGCGTCAATTATGAATTTTACGAGCCCCGCACCATTCATGAATCCTCTCTGTCGCCCGCCATCCATTCCATTTTAGCGGCGGAAAGCGGGAAAATGGAGGAGGCGGTGCGCTTCTTCGGCTTTGCCACCCGGCTGGATCTGGACAACTACAACCGCAACACCAGGGAGGGTGTACGGCTTCGCGGGCCTGCGCAGCGACGGGGAGGGTCTGCGCTTCGCGCCGAGGCTTCCGGAACGTTGGAAAAAGCTGTCCTTTTCCATTCTGTATCAGGGCCGGGTGATCCTGATCCGCATGGAAAAGGAAACCACCGGCTTCCGGCTGCTCCGGGGCGATGCGCTGCAAGTGCAGATATACGGAAAACCCTGCACGATCAGCGAAAAAGAAATACTGATTCCCAGTTTGTAATACGCTTGCTTGGGGGACCGTCGGATGAACACTTGGTTACTGCAAAAAGAGGGCTTTGACCCAAAGGACGCCGCATCGGACGGCAACCGTTTTCTGTGCGCCAATGGCTATATGGGCCTGCGGGGTGTGCCGGAGGAGGCTGGCAGCGCCTTGTTTCCCGCCGTCACCCTGGCCGGGGTGTACGACCAGTATCAGGACAAATGGCGGGAACCGGTGAATGCGCCCAACGGCCTTTTCGTGCGGACGTATTTTAACGGGCAGGCCATGACCGCAGAGGACGGATCGCCGCGGGCGCATACCACGGCGCTGGATTACCGGCACGGAATCTACAGCCGGAAAACAGATTTTGCGGCGGCCTGCATCGCCAGCCGGCGTTTTGTTTCCATGGCGTCGCCGCACCTGCTGGCGGATGAATATCAGATTTCGTTCCGGCAGGATGGTGAAATGACGCTGGAAGCGGGCATTTCCTGCGATCTATGGGATATCAACGGCCCCCATCTGTTTGATTATCATTTTCAGACGGGGGAGACTCTGACCGCGTCCTGCGTTACGGGCCAAAAGAAAATCGCTGTGGCAGCGGCGCAGTGCGTCCAGGCGGATTTTGACGCGGAGGAAAGCGTGCGGCAGGATGAAACGGGCGTGTTCCGCGTGTTCAGGCGGCGCGTCCGCCCGGGGGAAACACTGACCCTGCGGGTGTTCGCCGCCGTGTATACTTCGCTGGATACGGTTGACCCCGCCGACGCGGCGCGGGACTGCTGCCGCCAGGCGAAAGCAGCGGGGTTTTCAGATTGCCTGCGGGCGCACGCCGAAAGCTGGGAAAAAATCTGGGCCCTTTCCGAAATCACTCTGGAGGGGGACGAGGAAGCGGCTTTGGCCCTGCACGCCAGCCAGTATCATCTGAACTGCGTGGCCCCGCGTCACGCGCGGAACATGTCCATTCCGGCCCGAGGGCTTTCCGGGCAGACCTACAAGGGCGCGATCTTCTGGGATTCGGAAATGTTTTTCTTCCCCATGTTCGTATACACCCAGCCGGAAATCGCCAGGTCGCTCCTGCGCTACCGCATCGAAACCCTGGACGGGGCGCGCAGAAAGGCGGCGGAATACGGCTATCGCGGTGCGTTTTACGCCTGGGAAAGCCAGGAAGGCGGCGAGGAGGGCTGCACAAATTTTAACGTGGTGGACGTGTTCACCCACCGGCCCGTGCGCACCTACTTCCGGGATAAGCAAATCCATATCAGCGCCGATATCGCCTATGCCCTGCGAAGCTGGTATGAGATCACCGGCGACCGCACGCTGCTTCGGGAGGGCGGGGCAAAGGTGATTCTGGAATGTGCCCGTTTTTATCTTTCCCGCGCCAACGGACGTTTGGACAGCGAGCGGGTGGACTTTGCGGACGTGATCGGTCCGGACGAATACCACGAGCGCGTGACCAACAGCTTTTTTACCAATGAGATGATCCGGCATTGCCTGGAAAGCGCCCTGCTGCTGAAAGAAATCTTTGCCGATCAGCCCGCGTGGTTCGCGGAGCTTTTGAAAGAACTGGACTATGAAAAGGATTGGGCGCTGCTTTCCGTATTGCGGGATCGCATCAGTCCGCCCCAGGAGCGAAACGGCGTGATCGCCCAGTTCGATGGGTATTTCGGCCTGGAGGACTGCTCCCTGGATACGGTGCGCAGCCGGTTAAGGGATCCCAGAGAATACTGGGGCGGGGATCACGGCGTGGCGGGCGTCACGCAGATCATCAAACAGGCGGACGTGATCGCGCTCATGGCCCTGCTGCCGGAGCGCTTCACCGATCAGCAGGTCGCTGCCAACTGGGGGTATTACGAACCCAGAACGGAACACGGCTCCAGCCTGTCCGCCTGCATGTACGCGCTCACCGCCTGCCGCATCGGGCGGCTGGACGAAGCCTGGGAGCTGTTCATGAAAACCGCCCAGATCGACGTACTGGGCGGCGGGAAGCAATGGGCCGGGGAAATTTATATCGGCGGCACACATCCCGCCTCCAACGGCGGGGCCTGGATGATCGCCGCGCTGGGCTTTGCGGGGCTGCGGATGCGCGCCGGAAAGCTGAGCGTGAATCCCCGTCTGCCCCGGCAAATCACCCGCCTGTCTTTCCCTGTTGCCACGGGCGGCAAACGCTGTCGAATCGACATCTCCCACGATGGCGCAGCGATCAGCCAGCTATAAAACCACGAAAAAAGCAGTTCAGTGCCTGTTCGCCTGAACTGCTTTTTCTTTCTCTGGCTGCCTGTTACAGCTTCCTTACGCTCCCGCGTTCTGCCAGCCGCACCGGCAGGATCACGTTTTTTTGCCCGATGGGCTTATGCTGCAATTGCTTCATGATCATATCCGTTGCGAGGATACCCTTTTGCTCCGCGTCCTGATGAACGGTGGTCAGGCCGGGGATGGTCAATTGGGCCAGATAGTTATCGTCGAAGCCCACGACGGATTTATCCTGGGGCACCCGGACGCCCTTCTCGCTCAGGCCCGCCATGATACCGGCGGCCAGAATGTCGGCGGAAGCAAAGACGGCGGTAATTTCCTTTTTTTCCGCAAGGGCCCGGCCCAGCTTTTTGCCCTCCTCCACGGTGATTTCCTGGGTAAAAATCAGCGCGGGATCAAAGGGCAGGCCAAATTCGGCCAGGGCCTGCCGGTAGCCCTGCAATCGCTTTTCAATAACCCCGCCGGAACGAATGGAGGGGGAGGCGAAGGCGATTTTCTGATGGCCATTTTCCAGCAGATGCCGGGTGGCGATATAGCCGCCTTTTTCATCCTCCAGGCCGATGCTGCACACGCTGGGATCATCCACATAGCTGTCGATCAGCACGAAGGGGATGCCCAAATTCTTGGTGGCGTCAAAAAACGAATCCTGGAACATGCCGGTCACGATCAGCCCGGACAGCCGCCAGCTGCGGCATAGGGCGTCCAGCTCGGCGGCGGTTTCCACCGAGCGCACCATCAGATAGTAGCCGTCCTCCCGCGTGCGCTTTTCGATGCTGTCCACAAAGGCGCTCAAAAACGGGTCGCTCATGGTGCTGCCTGTGTTCTGCGGGGTCAGATGGGTGATCACGCCGATGATGAAGGAATGATCGTTGGCCAGGGAACGGGCGGACATGCTGGGCACGTAATGCTCCCGCTGGATGATCTCCCAGATTTTTTTCACCCGATCCGGCGATACCCGGCTTTTCCGATTGTGCACCACATTGGATACCGTGGTGATGCTGACGCCCGCTTCGGCGGCGATGTCTTTTAAAGTGACCATGTTTTTCTCCATGTTTTCCTGCTTACCCAGCATGAGATGATTTCGTACATTCTGTAAGTATAACCGGTTTTTTGCCCGATTGCAATACCTTGCCAACAAAGAAAGGGGGCGTGTAACGCGCCCCCCGCTGCATGATGAGAAAGAATTATTCGCCCAGCTCAGCCAGGTAATCCCGGATGGGCAGATCGGTGGGCTTGCCGGTTTCGGGCACGGTCATGCCCTCGGTGGGATTGGCGGCCACAGGCGCGACAGCTTCGGAGAAGAAGATTTCATCCAGATAGATGACGCACTTGGCAAAGGCACGCAGATGGAAAGCGTTGGTCATGCCGGGGAAACCGGAGGCTTCCAGATCGATCACCAGATCCTGCCATTCGGTGGTGATGACGGGATGGCTGCCGTCGGCCAGCACCAGATCAGAGAAGCGGGCGGCATAGAATTTGCTGTCTTCGGGATGCCAGTCCATGATGATCTTGTTCTCTTCTCCGCCTTCTTCACCCTTGATGCGGATGGTCAGGTACTTGCAGTAGGAAATGCCGTCCAGACGCCACATGTCGATGGCTTCGCCCCAGTTGCCCAGCCAGTCGGCGGAGGCGAAGTATGCGTCTTCGGATTCGTAATCTTCGGAATCGTAGGCCTTGGGCCGATAGTCGATTTTCAGAACGCCGTCTTCATTCTTGGAGCGCAGGTTGGCCCAGTTGTCCCACCAGATGGGGGCGCCGTTGGGGGCATTCTCGGGCTTGCTCGCGGAGCCGCGGTCGTTGCCGTCAAAGTTGTCCCACAGGAAGACTTCGCCATCCGCCAGGGCGGGGGCGGCTACTGCCAGCAGCATCATGGCAGCCAGAAGGATCGACAGGAACTTTTTCATACGTTTTCTCCTCCGTTTTTGCTTGATTAGGTTTAACGCTAAACCTATCGTATGGCATGATTATAGCATGCCGCCTTTTGCCTGTCAAGAGGAAAAAATAAAAAAATTGGGAATAAATTTTCCAATTTATCTTGCCATTTGGGAAAAGATGTGTATAATAGAAGAAAAGAGGTTTAGCGTTAAACCTTTACGACAGAGCAGGAGGAAACTACCGATGAGAAAAACGATCCTTCTTCTGGCCGCGTGCTTGCTGATGATCCTGACGGCGATCCCGGGCCTGGGTCTGGCGGATCAGCAGCCTGCGAAGCTGACCCTGTATGAAGGCCCTAAAACGATGCAGACCTCCGGGGACGCGGCGGTCAGCGTCAACGGCTATGATCTGTTTGTTTACGACGTGATGGTGAACCACGAACATATCTGGAACGCCAACACCCAGCCCACCACCACGCCCATGGCTTATTTCGATTTTGAGGGCACGGTTCGCGTCCGTATCGAAATGCCGGGGCTGTCCCAGGCGGTGGAAAGCGCCGTGGTACAGCCCTACGCCTGGGGCATCGTGCCGGAGGTGAAGGACGGGGCGGTCAGCTTCACCATTACAGAGCCGGGGCAGTACACCGTGGTATTCAACGGCAGCGTGAACAAGGCCCTGCATCTCTTCGCCAATCCCCTGGAAACCGACGTGCCTGACCCCAACGATCCGGACGTGTTCTGGATCGGCCCCGGGGAATGGGCGATGGACGCCATCGCCCTGCAGGATAACCAAACGCTGTACCTGTCCGGCGGCGCGGTGCTGCATTCCATCATTTCTGTTGCCAATGCCAGCAACGTGAAAATCTGCGGCCGGGGCCTCATCGACGGCAGCGATTATCCCGCGTGGAACCAGGCGGGTTCCTATGCCCGGGTGCCCATCGACCTGAACCGCGCGAAGAATGTGACCGTGGAAGGCATCGGCATCGTCAATTCCAACTGCTGGAACCTGAATTCGTTCTCCTCGAAGAACGTAACCATCAATAATGTAAAAATCATTTCCGGCAGGCAGAACGGCGACGGCTTCACCTTCCAGTCCTGCACGGACCATCTGGTGACAAACTGCTTCGCCCGCACCTGGGACGACAGCCTGGTCATCAAGAATTATGCCGGCTCCACCAAAGGCATCACGTTCAAAAACGTTCAGGTGTGGACCGACCTGGCCCAGTCCATGGAAATCGGCTATGAGACCGACAAGGGCATGACCCTGGACCCCGAAATCAGCGGCGTGCTGTTTGAGGATATCACGGTGCTTTACAACTTCCACAAGCCCGTCATCAGCATCCACAACAGCGACGACGCCTTCGTACACGATATTGCGTACCGCAATATCGTGGTTGAAAACGCCTTTATGCAGGGCGACAACGGCAATAACAAGGAACTGATCGAAATGACCCTGCAAAACTCTTCCTGGTCCACCGTGCGGGATGAGTTCGGCTCCATCGACGATGTGACGATCGACGGACTGACTGTCCTCAACACCCTGGACGGCAAGGTGCCCCGGTCCCGTCTGTCGGGCATTGGCGAGGAAAACAGGATCACCAACGTGACGCTGCGGAACGTGCGCATCCTGGGCGAGCCTGTCACGACACTGAAAGAAATGAAGCTGTCCACGGACGATTACTGCGACGGCATTGTGATCGAATGAGAAAGGGGCGGAGGAAATGAAACGGTTTTTTTGCCTGATCCTGGCGCTGCTGCTGGCCGTGCCGTGCATGGCCCTTTGTGAAAATGCGGAAGAAATCGAAACCATTGTGACCGTCGTGACCGCGCCGCCCCAGACGAAGCCTGAACGCCCGCCCTGCTTCCCCGATCCGGCGGACGATTATATTCCCCTGCCCGAAACGGAAAACCTGGCCCAGGGGAAGCCCGTCTTATCCGGCGCGCATACCGATGTGTATGTGATCAAAAACGTAAACGACGGCAAAACCGACACCTATTGGGAAAGCAAGGGCTTCCCGGCGGAGACCCTCTTTGATTTGCAGGGCACCTATGCTGTTTCCACCGTGGCGGTGTGCCTGAATCCCTCTTCCATCTGGGAGCCCCGCATCCAGGAAATCGCCGTCATGGTGAGCCTGGACGGGGAAAACTTCACCCAGGCCGCCGCGCCGGAAAAATACGAGTTCGACGCGGCCAGCGGCAACCGCGTCCGCATTGACTTTGAACAGACCCAAGCCGCGTTTGTGAAGGTGATATTCACCCTCAATTCCGCCGCCCGCACCGGCGGAGCGCAAGCGGCGGAAATCTGCATCTTTGAATAACGCACTTTGCAATGCACAAAAGCTGCCGGCGCGCGTCAGCCGGCAGCATTTTTCTGAGAGGAAAGGAAGGGTTGTATGAAATATCAAGGCATCATTTTTGATCTGGACGGCGTGATCTGCTCCACGGACGAATACCATTACCTGGCCTGGAAAGCGCTGGCAGACAGGCTTGGCATTCCTTTCGACCGGGAACGAAACAATCTGCTTCGGGGCGTCAGCCGGATGCAGAGCCTGGAAATCATTCTGGAAAAGAGCGATAAAACCTACACAAACGAAGAAAAGGCCGCCTTTGCCGAAGAAAAAAACAGCCTGTACCGCCAGCTGCTGGGCCAAATGAGTCCCGCCGATCTTTCGGACGATGTGAAAACCGCCCTGACCGCCCTGCGCGGGGCAGGCCTGCGGCTTGCCATCGGCTCCTCAAGCAAAAACACCCCTTTCATTCTGGAGCGCATCGGCCTGGGCGGCTTTTTCGACGCGGTGGCAGACGGCAACTGCATCACCCACTCCAAGCCGCACCCCGAAGTCTTTCTGAAAGCGGCGGAAATGATCGGACTTCCACCGTCTGTTTGCCTGGTGGTGGAGGACGCTCACGCAGGCGTAGAAGCCGCCGTTGCGGGCGGGTTTGACTGCGCCGCCATCGGAGATGCGAGGGAGGATTCCCGGGCTGCCTATCACTTGACGCAGCTTTCTGATTTGGTGTCCATACGCTGAATGTTTACGGCCTGGCTGCGGGCGGCAAGAATCCCAAGGGATAAGAAAAGGCCGCTTTCAGCGGCAGCCTGTGAAAGTGCAGCGATTGCCGGATAGTACAATGCGCCTTGAAGCGCGGCTGGCAGGCATCCCACGTCATGTCTGTGCATCTTCAAGCAAAAAAACAGCGGTGAGTATAGATTACGAACTCCCATCGGAATGCTAAAGGTTGTAGATCCAATTGGCTCTCTGACGGCAGTTTGGGCAATCGAAATAGTATATGCCTGTCGCGTCGGCCGAATCGATAATGTATCCGCAGCGGCCGCATTTACAAGTTATACCGGTTTTCCCTGGGCCACATCATCGAGCAGGCATAAAAATGGGAAAATTTGATAAATGCAAAAAGGGGTGATTTGTGCAATTCCAAAAACACGAATCACCCCTTGATTTTCCTTGCTTTTCCGGTATTTATGAAAAAATGCGATAAATGTATGGAAAAAAATACCGTGGGAAAGGCCATCAAAAACCTGGTTAGGTTTTTTTCACGCAATAGAAAAACCCGGAACCTTGATTTCTCAAAGCTTCCGGGTTTCAGTGGAGCATAGGAGACTCGAAGCGGACCAGGGATGTCCCAGGATGTCCCATTCTGCACCATCTGGTCACACTAT
>CACWWM010000087.1 GCA_902764565.1 uncultured Eubacteriales bacterium | reverse complement strand
CCGTACAGCACGCAGGCGTTGTTCCAGGTGATTTCCGCCATATCCTCCTCCGGGATTTCCCGAAGCTCCGCCAGCTTCCGCAGGGTATACTGCACGTTGGCCGGTTCGTTCCTGCGGCCCCGCACCGGTTCGGGGGCCAGGTAGGGGCTGTCCGTTTCCACCAGCAGCCGATCCAGGGGCACTTCTTTAGCCGCCGCCTGGAGGTGGGGCGCTTTTTTAAACGTCAGCGGCCCGGCAAAGGAAATATAAAAGCCCATTTTCACATATTCCCGGGCGATTTCGGGGCTGCCGGAAAAGCAGTGAATGATGCCTTCGGGCAATTGCTTCCGGCCGCGGAAAAAGTCCACCATATCCCCGTGGGCGTCCCGGATATGGAAAATGACGGGCTTTTGAAGCTTCACCGCCAAATCCACCTGCTCCGCCATGACGCGCATCTGCACGTCCCGGGGCGACAGATCGTAATAGTAATCCAGGCCGATTTCCCCCAGGGCCCTGACCCGGGGATGGGCCAGCATTTCGGTGAGCCTGTCTAAATAATCCGGCGGCGCGTCCTTGGCCTCGTGGGGATGCACCCCGGCGGCGGCGTACACCCCGGGATGGGTTTCCGCCAGCGCCATGCACCGGCGGGAGGAAGGAAGATCGCTGCCCACGCACACGCAGCGCGTCACCCGCGCTTCCCGCATGCGGCGGCAGGCTTCCTCCCGATCCTCGTCAAACTTCGCGTCGTCCAAATGGCAATGGGTGTCGAATATGCGCATAGTTATTATTTCCTTCAATTCATCTGCATTCTCAAAAAAATCCCCGGCAGTGTCCGCCGGGGAATCGCGCTGAAAACGGGATCACTCGAACAGCGCCGTTTCCGATTTCAGGATATGGTGCTGTTCTTCGATCAGGCGGAGGAACCGTTCGCGGTAATCCTTCGCAGCCTGGCGCAGCATTTCCACTTCCTGCTGCAAATCGCTCTTTTCAGCCTCCAGATCCTCCAGGCCGCTGGACGCCCGTTCGCTGGCGCCGCTGAGGATTTCTTCCGCCTTGGCCTTGGCTTCGGCAATGGTCTCGTCGTACACCTTCTGGGCCTGGGCCAGCAGACGCTGGGCCGCTTCGCTGGAATCGGCCTTGGGCGCTTCCACAGGCTTCGGCGCGGGAGCAGGCGCGGGGATAGGCGCGGGCGGGGGCACCGGGGTGGGAATGGCGGAAGAAACGTAAGCGTTGTGCGCGGTCTGGTTCAGCCGCTGGGTCAGGGTGGCGATTTCTTCCTGCATGGCCACCATTTCATCACAGATTTCGTCCAGGAACTCGTCCACCTCTACCGGGTCGTACCCGCGCATTTTGGTTTTGAATTCCTTTTCCTCGATCATGGCAACAGTAATCGGCATGTTCAGGCTCCTTTCCGTATGAATCGTTTCATATTATAATCAGAAGAAAATTCCTAAGATCATACGCGCGATATAGCAGATCGCCGCCGCGGCCAGCGGGCCCACGTTGATGTTGAACCGCTTGTCCGGCAGCAGACGGGCAGCCACCCGGTTGCCGATCTGCGCACCCGGTTCGCACAGCTTTGCCAGCGTGACCATCCAGGGGCGCTGCGTTTCGCTCACATACGGCAGGGCGAACTGCACCAGCTGCATCATGGCGTACACACTCAGCAGAAAACGAATCACGCGGACGATATCCATCTCTTATGCTCCTTTCAGGCAAGCATGAAGCTTACTGATCCGCCGCGGCCTGCATATCGTCCGGCGCGTAGCCGTAGCCCGCGGGCTGAGCGGAAAAGGCCGGAGGCTGGGCCACCTGGGGCGCGGGGCGCTGATAGAAGCTCTGGCGGGGTTCCTCCGGCGCTGCCGCCCGCTGGGTAAACGCCTGGTCGGCATAGTACTGCTGGGGCTGAGTCTGCGGCTGAACAGGCTGGACAGGCTGCTGCTGGGGCGCGTAAGTCACCCGCTGTCCCGCGCCAAAGCCGGGCTGATAATTCCGGGCCTGGGGCCGGGCGGGGGCGCTGTTCATGGTGTTGGTCGCCTGATCGGCAAACACGGCCACGGTCTGGGGCGCCAGCAGATACACGCCGTGGCGCGATACCTTGGTGATGGTGGCGGTGAGGGAATAGCACGCGCCGCTCAGGGTATCCACCAGACGGCGCATTTCAGAGGGATCGGTGATGTTTTCCATCACGACCACCACGGCGTCCCCGTTGCGAAGCAGGGTAATGGCGCTGCGGCAGTCCCCCATTCCCCGGGCGTTGATGACCCGGGCGGAAAGCAGGCTGGCCGTCTGCTGGGCCGTTTCCTGGGCGGTGGGTTCAGCGTTCTGAACGGGCTGTGCGGGCTGAACAGGCTGGACCGGCTGGCGGCCCATGCTCTGCTGGTACGAGCCGAAATCCACCACGTTCTCCTGCTGATGGGCCGCGTGCATCTGCATCCGGCGGGCGCGGGCCTGGGCAGCGGGCTGCGCCTGGGCCTGCTGGAACACAGGCTGTTGGCCCACGGGCTGCTGGTAAGCAGGCTGCTGCTGATAAGGCTGCTGATAGGCGGCCTGTTGCTGATAAGGCTGTTGGTACGCAGGCTGCTGGTATACGGGCTGCTGCTGATAAGGCTGCTGATAGCCCTCTTCCTGCTGGGGATACGCCTGATGCTGCGCATCCTGATACGCTTCCTTCGTCCGTGCGGAGGTTGCCTGACGCCCGCTGTAAAAGAAGTTGTTATACGCCGACATGACCGAATTTTTCAGGCTGCCGAAGAGATCGCCCACTGCCATTTTGCGTTAATCCTCCCGTGTTTTATCGAAACAGAGCCGAGCCCACGCGCACCATGGTGGCCCCGTGGCGGGCGGCCAGACCGTAGTCCTGGCTCATGCCCATGGACAGCTCCGTCATATCCGTTCCTTCCACCGCTTCCTGCCGGCACCGGTCCAGCAGCGCGCGCATGCGGGAAAAATATCCTTCGATGATTTCCCGCTCCGCGCCCAGCGGCATCATGGTCATCAGTCCCCGGACGTGCAGCCCCGGAAGGCCCGCGCACAGCCGCAGGAAGGGAAACAGCTCCTCTTCCGCGATACCGCCCTTCTGCGGTTCCCGGGCGATGTTGACCTGGATCAGCACCGGCATGCGCAGATTCGCTTTCTGGGCCTGCCGGTCGATTTCCCGGGCCAGGCTTTCATGATCCAGGGAATGGATCATGCTCACATCCCGGATGATGTACTTGACCTTATTGGACTGAAGCTGGCCGATCAGGTGAACGGAAAACCGTCCGCCCAGGCCGGGCAGCTTGTCCCGGATGGCCTGCACCCGGTTTTCGCCGATATCGGTGACGCCCGCGTTTTCCAGCGGCAGAATCTGCTCCACCGTGGAATACTTGGTCACCGCGATCAGCCGGGGCGGGCGGCCCCAGGGGGCGCTTTCCCTTGCCAGGGTTTCCCGCACCCGGGCCACTCTTTCTTCCAACGTCATGCCCTGCCGCCTCCTTGTTTATCAGAAAAGCCGCACCGGCATGCCCTCATACAATACGCCCGCGTTGTCGGGCACCACATAGGCAGTCTTGCCGTCGTCGGAAATCACTTCCACGCCCGTCCAGTACTCGCCGCCTTCGGTGGAAATGACCACGCCCTTGCGCCCGTTCTGCACGTAAATGGCGCGGGAGGGCACCATGAGGCTGTTCACGTTTTCGCCCAGCCGCACCTGGCAGGAGCGCAGGTACAGGGCCTTGTCCAGAAAGTCCGTATCGTCCACCAGCAGCCGCACCAGCAGTTCGCCCCCGGAGCGGGTGGCGTTGTACACCGTGGCGGTGAGCACGCTGTTATCGAAGCTTTCGATCACCAGATGGTAGGTGCGCCCTTCGGTGGGGATCCAGTCCTTTTCGTTGCAGAGCATCAGCACGGCCCACTGTTCCTTGCGCACCAGGCGGTAAATATCCGTGGCGTTGCGCATGCCGGCGGCGGCTTCATCGGCGGGCGCTTTGCCGTTGTACATATCCCGCACCTGAGCCGGAGAAAAATCGGCGAAGGTGGACATGTTCAGCTTTTTTTCGTAGCCGTCGGTGTAAAAGCTTGCTGGCTCTGCAAAGCTTCCTTGAGCAGCTTTTCCTGGGCGCTGATGCTGCCCCGCGCGCCGTGCACCAGGCGCTGCACTTCCATGGCGCGCATCTGCACCTCGCTGATGCGGGACAGAAGGTTCTGATCCGTTACCGCGCCGGAGATCAGCACTTTATGGTACTCCTTGATCTGGTTGCGGTAATTGTTCAGGGTCACCCATTCCTTGGCGTTGAAGCCCGCGGTGTAGATAGTAGCCACCAGGGAGCCGCGGGTCACGTCCTCGCCTTCCTCCACGTCGAAGCCGATCTGGGAAACACTTTCCTGGCTCACCACCGTTTCGCTGCGCACCACCACGGCGTCCCCGGTGAACAGGGAGCTCATGGAGCCGTAGCGCACGTAGCCGTAGGACGAACCGCCGCTGGGCAGCATGCGCGAAATGGCGATGGCCGCGAAGACCAGCACGATCACGGTCAGCAGGATATACCCGCCCTTGCCCTGCCGCTGGCGCGCGCGGGGAATGCCGGTTTTGGGCGCCTGATAGCCGGTGTTGGGGCTCTGGCCGTCCGCCGGCGCAGAAAACGTTTCCGCCATGGGCGGCGCTCCGTTTTCAGGGGGCGGCGCCCAGCCCCCGTCGTAACCGTAGGGCTGATTGGGGTCGGGCAGGATCTGCGCGGGGGGCGGCACCTGGCCCGGCGGGGGCGAGAATCCTCCCTGCGCCTGCCCCGGAATCGGCCGCTGCACCCACTGCCCGTCCTCCTGCGGCGGGGTCCAGTTCGGCGCGCTGCCGCCGTCCTGCCCGCCGGGATAAGCATTCTGTGAATCGTAACCTTGTGGGGGCTGCATGGTTTCCTCCGTGTATAGGATAACTCTGTTTTATTCGCGATGGCAGGAAGAAAATCCTTCTTTTTTACAAAAGTCAGTTCACGCTGCGGTACGCCTCGATCACGTCGGAGCGCTTGTGCAGCTTCATGAGCACGCCGTCCAGCTGTTCGCGGGATTTCACCTGCAAGGTGGTGGTGATGGAACAGGTTTTGTTTTTATTGATCTTGACCGCCAGAGCGGTGAGGGGAATGCCCATATCCTCGATATAATTGGTGATTTCGCCCAGCAGGGAATTGTGGTCGTAGCAGATGATCTGGATGTTGGCGCTGAAATCGCCCGCGTCCTCCATGGCCCAGGAAACGGGAATGGCCCGTTCCGGCTCGGTGTGCAGGGCGTTGGAGCAATCGGCCTTGTGCACGGTCACGCCCCGGCCCCGGGTGATGTAGCCCACGATATCGTCGCCGGGCACGGGGTTGCAGCACTTGGCGAAGCGCACCAGCATGCCCGCCTCCCCGTGGACGTAAATGCCGTGGGTAGGCTTGCCTGCGGGCGCGATGGGCGCAACCTCCGAGTTCACGGGCACCTTGGGCGTCTGCGGCGCTTCCCGCTTTTGCTTTTCCTCGATCAGGCGGGACAGCACGTACACCGCCGCCACGCCGCCGTAGCCGATGGCCCCGTAAATATCGTCCAGATCCTGGAACATGTATTTCCGCAGCAGCGGTTCGTAGTATTCCGGTTTGGTGTAATCGCCTAACTTCACGCCGCGGCGTTTGGCCTCGTGCTCCAGCATTTCACGGCCCCGCTGCATGTTTTCGCCCCGCAGCTCCCGCTTGAAGAACTGGCGGATCTTGGCCTTTGCCTGCTGGGTTTTGACGATCTTGAGCCAGTCCATGCTGGGGCCCTTGGAGGCGGAGGAGGTGAGCACCTCCACCCGGTCGCCGGTCTGCAATTGGGTGTCCAGGGGCACCATTTTGCCGTTGATCTTGGCTCCCACGCAGCTGTTGCCGATCTGGGAATGGATGCGGTAGGCAAAATCCAGGGGGGTGGAGCCCCGCTGCATGGAAATGATGTCGCCCTTGGGGGTAAAGAGGAACACTTCTTCTGAAAACAGGTCTGTTTTCAGGCTGTCAATGAATTCGTGGCTGTCCCGGGTTTCGCTCTGCCAGTCCAGGATCTGGCGCAGCCAGTACAGCTTATCGTCCAGACCGCCGTCTTTTTTTCCGCCCTCTTTATAGCGCCAGTGGGCGGCGATACCGTATTCCGCGATGCGGTGCATTTCCCAGGTGCGGATCTGGATTTCAAAGGGGAAGGGGATGCGCCGCCCGCCCATGACCGTGGTATGCAGGGACTGGTACATGTTGGCCTTGGGCACGGAAATATAATCCTTGAACCGGCCCGGCACCTGGTTCCACAGGGTATGGGCGATGCCCAGCACGGTGTAGCACTCCGGCACGGTGTTCACGATCACGCGAATGGCGATCAGGTCGTAAATCTGATCGAAGGGCTTATTCTGGATCACCATTTTGCGGTAGATGGAATACAGGTGCTTGGGCCGCCCGTCGATATCGTATTGCAGGCCCGCTTCGTCCAGCTTCTGGGACAGCTCGCTGATCACCAATTTGATGTTTTCTTCCCGCTCCGCCCGCTTCATGCCTACCTTCCGGGCCACGTCCTGATAGCCCTCCGGGTCGATGTAGCGCAGGGACAGGTCTTCCAGCTCGGACTTGATGGCGTACACGCCTAAGCGGTGGGCCAGGGGCGCGTAAATATCCAGGGTTTCCCGGGCGATGGCCACCTGACGGTCGGCGTTCTGGTAGCGCAGGGTGCGCATGTTGTGCAGCCTGTCCGCCAGCTTGATCAGCACCACCCGGATATCCTTGCTCATGGCCAAAATCATTTTGCGCAGGGATTCCGCCTGCTGCTCTTCCCGGTCGGCAAAGTCCAGCTTGGAGAGCTTGGTCACCCCGTCCACCAGCCTTGCCACTTCGTCGCCGAATTCCTGTTTGATCAGGTCCAGCGTCACTTCCGGGCAGTCCTCCACCGTATCGTGCAGCAGGGCGGCGGCGATGGTGGGCGGATCGATCATCAATTCGGTAATGATGCCCGCCACGTACCGGGGATGGATCATGTAAGGCTCGCCGCTTTTGCGCACCTGGCCCTCGTGGGCCTTTTGCGCGAAAGCGTAGGCTTTTTCGATCAGGGCGGCGCCCGACCCGTCGGCATCGAATTTCCGCACGCGGGCCAGCATTTCGTCCAGGGTCATGTCTTCATACGCCGTGTACGCCATACGTTTCCTCCTTTGCCTTTTCCGCCAAGCGGAACAGACCGCTTTCTTCCGGCCCCCTCTTTTGAACCGGCAGCAGCTTTGCCCCGAAAGGCCGCAGCGATAAGGTCACGAGGTCGATTTCTTCCAGTACCCGCAGGGCGAACAGCGCCTGCGCTTCCGTCAGCGCTGTTTGCCGGGCAAAAACGCTCAGATCCAGGGGCAGTTCCGTTTTCAGCGCCAAATAGCAGCGCCGCAGACCATCCCGATCCACGAAAGCGCGGGCCAGGGCTTCCTGCAGTTCCTCCGTCCTGTGCAAGGCGTACAGCTCCGCTTGCGGCAGCGCCGCCCGCCAGGCCGCGCCCTCCCCCGTGTCCCCGTCGCAGAAGATCACCCGACGGAACGCCGGATGGGCGTCCCCCGCGCCGCCGTACAGCAGGATGGCGGAAAACGCCCGGGGATCGTCGGCTTTTTCCAAACAGAAATCCGCGTCCGGGTATTTTTCCCGCATCCGCAGGGCCGTTTTCAGGCACCGGCACAAAAGCAAGGTGCCCTGGCTTTCCCCCATGAGGGCGTCTGCCTCCGGAATCACCGGCAGGGGATCGTCCGTGCGTCTTGCTTCCCGCATCAGGCACAGCGCTTCCTTTTCCGGGTTTTCCCTGAGGGTATCGGGCAGCATTTCCAGGGCGTACAGCCTGCACTCCGCGCTGACCTTTCCCCGGAATTCGTTGATTTCCGGGGACATGGCCAGGGTAAACGCCCCCGTATCCCGTCCGGCCCAATCGCCGCCGCCGAAGAAAATGCCGTCCCGCACGGCCTGTCCCTGCTGGAAGGTACATTTCAGGTGCCGTCCCTCCGCGCCAACGGGCCGGAGGGAGAGGGGCAGGGCGTTTTTGCACAGAAAACGGGGCGCGGGATTGCCCATGCCGAAGGGTTCCAGCTTTTTGAGCCATCCGGCGGTTTCCGCCGTCACGTCCGAAAGGGTCATTTCCCCGTCGCACAGGATTTCCGGGATCACGGGTTTTCCCCCGGTCTGCTCGGCCACCGCCCTGGACAGCGCTTCCCGGAAAGCGGGCACGTTTTCCGCCCGAAGGGTCAGCCCCGCCGCCTGTTTGTGCCCGCCGAAGCGTTCAAACAGCCCGGCGCACCGGCTCAGGGCCTTGTGAATGTCAATGTCCCCCGCGCTGCGGGCGCTGCCCACGCACAGGTCCCCGTCCCGGGCCAGGGCCACGGTGGGATAAGCGTACTTTTCCGCTACTTTGCCCGCCGCCAGGCCCACCACGCCGCTGTTCCACTGATCGCCCAGCACCACGATGGCCTTTTCCCGCACCAGATCCATGCCGCTGACCTGGGCCAGCGCTTCCTTCAATACGAAAGCTTCCTGATCCTTGCGTTCCTGGTTGAGCTTTTCCATTTTCAGGGCCAGTTCTTCCGCCCGCGCCGGATCACGGGTGAGCAGCATATCCAGCGCCGTGCGGGCAGATTCCATGCGGCCGCAGGCGTTCATGCGGGGGGCGATCTGGAACGCAACCTGATCGCTGGAAACAGCGCCGCGAATGCCCGCCCGCTCCATCACGGCCCGCAGGCCGGGGCGGCGGGTATTCCCTAACTTTTCCAGGCCCAGGGCGGCAATCACCCGGTTTTCCCCGGTGAGGGGCACCATATCGGCCACGGTCGCCAGGGCGGCGATTTCGAGAAGCGGCAAGGCCTTGTCCCCTACCAGGGCCGTGGCCAGCTTCCAGGCCACCCCCGCCCCGCAGAGGGAGGGAAAGGCATAATCCCCCAAAAGGGGCGAAACCACCGCGTCGGCGGGGGGCAGTTCTTCCCCGTGGCGGTGATGGTCGGTCACGATCACGTCCATGCCCAGCTCCCGGGCCCGGCTCACCTCCGCAACGCTGGTGATGCCGCAGTCCACCGTGACCAGCACCTGGAAGCTTTGCGCCAGGGCTTCCACGGCGGGGGTATTCAGGCCGTAGCCCTCTTTGTGCCGGTCGGGGAGATAGACCTCCCGTTCCATGCCCAGCATGCCCAGGGCTTCCCACAGGATGGCGGAGGCGCACACGCCGTCCACGTCATAATCCCCGTAAATGACCGTCTTTTTTCCCTGCGCCCGGGCCCGGAGCAGCAGATTCCGGGCTTTTTCCATCTGATGAAGCTGAAGGGGCGGCAAAAGCTGATCCAGGGCGGGATGGAGAAACCGCCGGGCCTCCTCCTCCGTGCTGATATTCCGGCTGGCAAGCAGACCCGGCATCCAGGCGGGCAGGCCCGGCAGCGCGGGAATCGCTTTCGCCGGGGAAGCAAGACGGATTTTCAGCATGCCGATCCTCCATAAAATTGGATAAAAAGAGGGCGCCGGGCATGATCCGGCGCCCTGAAATCGCTTATTTCGCTTTACCAAAGAGGGAAGGCTTATTGGAGATCATGGTGAAGCAGAACTGGAAGGCGCGCATGATCACAGTGGCGATGGCGCTGGCCGCCACGCCGGAAGCCAGAACGTAGCCGGTGGATTTGGAGAAGGCGAAGATCATCAGAATCAGGGCCACGGCCAGCACGCAGGCATGCACGAGCCACACGTTCTTGGCAGCCGCGCTGAAGCCCTGCTTGGTGGCGGACTTGGGCGCGCTGCCTTCCTTGATCTGCCTGCTGACGGCGTCGGTGCGGGTGACGGCGGCGTATACGGCCAGCAGCACGCCCAGCAGGATCGCGGCCAGGCAGCCCACGTTCAGCATATGTTCGGTGGGCACGATGATGGAGGCCACAAAGAACAGGTTCAGCACCACCGCGCACAGGATGCCCAGGAAGGCGGAAAGGCCGGTGAGCTTGCCGATGCACAGCAGGTACAGCAGGGCGAATACCAGCATGGCCGCCAGCACGATCAGCACTACGGTCAGCACCATGCCGGAGGACGCGGCCACGTCGCCGGAATCCCGCAGGTTCAGGGTCATGTCCACCGCGCCGTAATTCACCAGGAACGCCAGATTGGCGGCGGTGTTGTAAGCGCTGGAGGTGGAGCCCACGGAACAGGTGATCTTATCGCCGTCCACCATGCCGTAGGAAGAAACGGCGTCGCCGTCACAGGTTACGCTTAAATAGGAAGGATTGGTTTCGGCCAGCTTCGCCTGCCCGTCCTTGGTCAGGGTGAATGCCAGGGACACGGTGTAGGAGGTGCGGTTGGCATTCAGGTAATTCACGCTCACGTCGGCCTTGGCAACGTCCTTTTCCGTCAGCACCGTGTTGCCTTCGGTATCGGCAAATACGAACTGGCCGCCCATGATGGCCAAATTGCGCAGGGAAGCAAGCCGGGAAGCGTCCATCTTCCGCAGTTCCACGCGCACGGCGTCGTCCTTGACGGCAACCACGGCGTCGGATTCGCCCATCTGGGCAAGGCGGGCGCGGATGGTGTTCACAGAATCGTTCAGGGCATTCTCGAGAGCGTCGTCATTCAGCTTGTAGGCGTATTCCGCGTAGGCGCCGCCGCCCAGGCTCATGCTCACCGGCAGGGAAGCGGGCCACTTGGCGCTGCTCACGGGCACCCAGGGCAAAAGCACGTTTACGCCCTCGGCGTCCAGGTTCATGCCCATAACGGACAAGTAGCAAGCGCAAACCGTGATCGCCAGCAAAATGACAAGGCAAATCGCGCCCTTGGCGCCGGAGGACATCGGTTTGCGGGATTGGGTGTTTTTGGTAGCCATAATGAATCTCTTCCTCTCGTTGTGATGCTGCTTTTAAACGCGCTCGCGCGTTTTTTCCTTGTGGTAGACTTGCACATTATACTCTTTTCGGGCTCCCGCGTCAAGCGTTTCAGGCCGGGTGCGGGCAGATTTGTAGCAAACAATTTCATATTATTTGGCGCGGCCCGCCCTTCCCTTTTCCGCCCCGGTATCTTTTGGTTCTTTGATGGGCGAATCGCCGCAACAATTTTTATATTTTTCTTGCAATTACGTCAGGAATGTGCTATATTAACGTATGCTCGTTCACTGACAAACGCGAAATGTGGACATGCATTTCTTTTCTTTCGCTTCAATCTGCTTCACGAAGCAGAGAAGATAATATTTTCTATGGAGGTATGAACATGAAGAAGACCCTGTCCCTCGTGTTGGCGATGGCGCTGCTGCTCAGCTGCGTGAGCTTTGCCATGGCCGATGAAGCGCCCGACACCTATTCGATGATCGACGCTTTCAACATCACCACCCTGGACTATGTGTACAACAACAAGTCCGCTAACGGCGACTATCTGAGCAACTTCATCGAGGGCCTGCTCACCCAGGATCCTCACGGCAAGCTGGTTCCCGGCATGGCCAAGGAATGGAGCTGCAATGAAGACGCTTCCGAATGGACCTTCATCATCCGCGACGACGCGGTGTGGAGCACCAGCGAAGGCGAAGAGTACGACACCGTGAAGGCCGAAGACTTCGAAACCGGCATGAAGCACGCTGTTGCTACCCAGAGCGAAACCCTGTCCCTGGTGGAAAACCTGATCGTTGGCCTGAAGGCCTACATCGACGGCACCGGCACCTGGGACGACGTTGGCATCAAGGCCGACGGCAACACCCTGACCTACACCCTGACCCAGGGCTGCGGCTACTTCGACGGCATGACCACCTATTCCATCCTGTGGCCCATCAACGCCGAATTCCTGGAATCCAAGGGCGACGATTTCGGTGCCGTGGACGCTTCCAGCATCCTGTACAACGGCGCTTACATCCTCAGCTCCCTGGTTTCCGCTCAGGAAGTGCGCTTCGACGCCAACCCCAACTACTACGACGCTGAAAACGTGTTCGTCAAGCACGTGGTCGTGTCCTACACCGATGGCAGCGACCCCGCCCAGAACTTCAACATGTTCGTCAACGGCGAAGTGACCTCCGCCGGCATCAACGGCTCCCTGCCCGATGTTGTGAAGAAGGCCGACGAGCTCTATGCCGCCAACCAGTACAAGAGCATGACCACCGCCACCTCCTACTGGGGCGCTTTCAACTTCGACCGTCAGTCCTACGCGCTGTACAATGATCCTTCCGTGATCACCACCACCAAGGACGACGCCCAGAAGGCTGATGCCAAGGCCGCCATCCTGAACAAGTACTTCCGTCTGGCCATCTACTCCGCCTATTCCACCAAGGCCACCCAGGCCATCACCAAGGGCGAAGACCGCGCGCTGGACGCCGCCCGCAACACCCTGGTGCCCTACACCTTCGCTACCACCTCTGACGGCCGCAACTACGGCTCCATCCTGACCAAGTATGTGGAAGAACTGGAACCCGCCTTCGCCGGCATCAACCTGAACGACGGTCAGGACGGCTGGTACAACCCCGAGCGCGCCAAGACCTTCGCCGCCAAGGCTAAGGAAGAACTGGGCGACACCATCTCCTCCTGGCCCATCGTGCTGGACTATCCCGTGTACGCCGCCAGCGAGAACAACAAGAACCAGGCTCTGGCTATGAAGAAGTCCATCGAAGACGCCATCGGCGACTATGTGAGCGTGAACCTGGTGTACCTCGAGGGCAACTCCTCCGCTTACTACTCTGCGTTCTACAGCATCTCCACCGGTGAACAGAACTCCATCGACTTCGCCTTCGGCGCTGGCTGGGGTCCTGACTACGGCGATCCGCTGACCTACATCAACTGCTACAACGTAACCAACGGCGACATGCTGAACTACTCCGGTCTGAACCTGGCCAGCGAAATCGAGAGCGAATCCGGTAAGGCTGCCAAGGAAGCCATCGGCCTGTACGAAGTTCAGGAAGTCATGGATCAGGCCATCGCGGCTGTGGGCGACGAGCGCATTGAGCTGTTCGCCAAGTGCGAAGCCATGCTGCTGACGAGCTGTTCGCCAAGTGCGAAGCCATGCTGCTGACCGGCGGCATCCTGCGCCCCTACTCCACCAGCGGCGCCAACCTGATCGTGAGCAAGGTTGTGCCCTTCTCCGCCGGCTACGGTCTGTACGGTCAGGCCTCCTACAACGCCGTTCCCTACTTCAAGTACATGAAGCTGCAGAACGAAGTTGTGACCACCGAACAGTACGAAGCCGCCAAGGCTGCCTGGCTGGCCGGCGAGTGATCTGTTCCGCACAGAGCACGAAAGCCAAAGGTTAAACAAATCAAAGGCGGAAGCCGGAAGAGTATTCTCCCGGCTTTCGCCTTACCCAGAGGAAGGTTCGCTATTTATGAAAAAAGGGTATGTCCTGAAACGCCTCCTCCGCTCCATCGTCTCTATTCTGCTGATCATGTTCGTGGTATTCATCCTGGTATTTACCCTGGTGCCCCGGGAGAATATCTTCTTTGAAGACGGCACGTATAAGAAACTGAGCGGAAAGCCTGACGAAAAAACAAATTACGTTTATAACACCTGGATGAAGCTGGGCTATCTTGATTACGTCAAAATCAACGATTACTGCTTAGAGCTTTATGAAGCAGGCAGCCCCGAAATGCAGACCGCCCTGGATCCCGATTCCAAGGAGACGGCTGATTTTGTGGCGCTGTATGAATCCAAGGGTTATACCGTGGACTATTTCACAATCAGCGGACGGGCTTATGCGTATAAGGATATCCCTGTCATTCAGCAGCTGTGGAAATGGGTCAGCAACATCGTTCGCATTGACACCGTCAACAGCGTGCAGGATCCCAATAACCCCGACCTGGAACGAAAGGTCTATTTCGGCAGGACGCCCACCGGCGGCCTGGCGCTGATCGGCAGCGGCACCTACCACAAGTACCTGCTTTATACCGATTCGCAGTTCCCCTTCATCCATCAGAATTTCATCACCCTGAACATGGGCGAAAGCTACCCCACTTATCAGGGGTTGGAGGCCCTGAGCGTCATGTTCTCCTCCCAGGGGACGGAGGTCAAGCGCGACGTGACCTTTGAAACGGGCGAAACAGGCTCCTCCGCCATCAATTTCGGTTCCCTGACCTATAAAGAAAATCTTGACCGCATGGACAAGAAAAAGTTCGTGGATCATTACGCCAACTATACCACCTTCAAGGATCAGTCCTCCATGGTTGGCACTTCCTTTACAATGGGTATATTCGCGCTGCTTCTTGCTTACGGCATCGGCCTGCCAGTGGGCGTGGCCATGGCCCGAAACAAGGACGGCCTGATCGATAAACTGGGCATGCTGTTCATCATCTTCATTACTTCCGTGCCCTCCCTGGCCTATATCTACATCTTCCGTTACCTGGGCACCACCCTGTTCGGTCTGCCCTCCGTATTCACCACCTTCGGTCCCGGCGACATCCGCAGCTGGATCCTGCCCATCATTTCCCTGTCGCTTCCCTCCATCTCCTCGCTGATGCTGTGGATCCGCCGGTACGTGGTGGATCAGATGAACTCCGACTACGTGAAGTTCGCCAAAGCCAAGCGGCGCCATCATTACCGAAGCCATCTACTCCGTAGGCGGCATGGGCAAAATGCTGCCCAACGCCATCAACCAGTACAACAACGTGATCATCATCGCCCTCACCTTCCTGTTCTCCACCATCTCCGTGGTGTCTGTGCTGCTGGGCGATATCATCATCACCAAAGTGGATCCCCGTATATCTTTGACGGACAAGGCAGGTAGATCGTAATGGAAATACAAGAAGAAAACCTGTTTGAGTTTGCGGAATTCGACGAAAAAGAATCGGAGCATATCGCCGCCCCGCGCTATTCCTACTGGAAATCCGTGTGGCGCACGTTCTTCCGCAGCAAGCTGATCATCGTGCTGTCCGTTTTCGTGATCGCGCTGGTGGCGTTTGCGCTGATTCAGCCCCTGTATTCCGGCTACACCCCCACGGTGGCGCCGAATATCAACACCCCTGAAATGAAGTATCTGCCCCCCAGCTTCGACGTGTGGGACGTGGTGTGGGCCGGTGCGCGGAACTCCATCATCGTCAGCTTCGTCAGCACCGCTATCATCATGGTGGTGGGCATCCTTGTCGGGGCCCTGTGGGGCTTCAGCAAAAAGATGGACAAGTGGATGATCGAGGTTTACAACGTGGTCGCCAACGTGCCCTATCTGCTGCTGGCCATGATCCTGTCCTACGTGCTGGGCGCGGGCCTTGGCTCCCTGATCTTCGTGATGACCTGCATCGACTGGATCTACGTGGCCTACTTCATCCGCACCCAGGTCATGATCATCCGCGACCGGGAATACAACCTGGCCAGCAAGTGCCTGGGCACGAAGACCTTCACCATGATCAAGAAGAACATTCTTCCCTATCTGGTGTCCGTCATCGTGACATATATTTCCCGCGAAATCCCCGCCCTGATCTCCTACGAGGTATTCCTTTCCTACATGGGATTGGGCCTGGGCACCAACTACGCCTCCCTGGGCCGCACCATTTCCCAGTACAAGTCCTTCATGACCGGATATCCGCATCTGTTCTGGATTCCTGTGCTGGTGCTTGCCGCCATCGCCATTTCCCTGTACGTGGTGGGGCAGAAGCTGGCTGACGCGACCGACCCGCGTACCCATCGATAGGAGGCAGACATGAGCGAAATCATCATTTCCGCAAAGGACATCGAGGTTCAGTTCCGGGTGCGCGACAACTATCTGACGGCCATCCGCAACGTGTCCCTGGATTTGTATAACGGCGAAACCTTCGCCATCGTGGGCGAAAGCGGCAGCGGCAAGAGCGTGTTCACCAAGACCTTCACCGGCATGCTGGAATCCAACGGCAAAATCACCAACGGCTCCATCATGTACCACGGCCAGGATCTGACGCAGCTCAAAACCGAAAAGGAATGGGCCAGCATCCGTGGCGTAAAAATCGCCACCGTGTTCCAGGACCCCATGACCTCCCTGAACCCCATCCGCACCATCGGCTCCCAGATCACCGAAGTTATTGAAAAGCACCAGAAGCTGTCCAAGGCCGACGCCAAGGCGCAGGCCATCAGCATCATGGAGCGCGTGGGCATCCCCCAGGCGGCGGAACGCTTCGACAATTATCCCTTCCAGTATTCCGGCGGCATGCGGCAGCGCATCGTCATCGCCATCGCCCTTTCCTGCCATCCGGAAATCCTGATCTGCGACGAGCCCACCACCGCCCTGGACGTGACCATCCAGGCCCAGATTATCAAGCTGATCAAGGATTTGCAGAAGGAACTGGGCTTCACCACCATTTACATCACACACGACCTGGGCGTGGTGGCCGACGTGGCCGACCGTGTGGGCGTGATGTACGGCGGTCAGATCGTCGAATACGGCACGGTGAACGAAATCTTCTACGAGCCCCAGCACCCCTACACCTGGGCGCTGCTGTCCGCTCTCCCCCAGCTGGGCGTGAAGGGCGAAGACCTGTATTACATCACCGGCACGCCGCCGTCCCTGTACAACAGGATCGAGGGCGACGCGTTCGCGCCCCGGAATCCCCGCGCTTTGAAGATCGACTTCGTCAAGGAGCCCCCCTTCTTCAAGGTCACCGACACCCATTACGCCAAGACCTGGCTGCTGGACCCCCGGGCACCCAAGGTGGAAAAACCCGAGGCAATTCAGAACCTGCACGAAAAGATTCTCAAGATGACGGCGAAAGGAGGCGCTTTCCATGTCGGAAACGACTGACCGCGAGGTTTTGCTTTCGCTGAAGCATGTGGAGATTTCCTTTGACATCGGCGGAAAAAATAAATTCAAGGCCGTTCAGGACGCCAATTTCGATATCTACAAGGGTGAAACCTTCGCTCTGGTGGGCGAATCCGGCAGCGGCAAAACCACCATCGGCCGCGCCATCATGCGCATCAACGAGCTGAGCGACGGCGAAATCACCTTTGAAGGCAAGCGCATTTCCGGCAAGCTCAGCAAGCAGGAAGATACCGCCGTGATCCGGAATATCCAGATGATTTTCCAGGACCCCGCCGCCTCCCTGAACGAGCGCGCCACCATCGAATACATCATTTCCGAGGGCCTGTACAACTTCCATCTGTATAAGAACGAGGAAGACCGACTGGCGAAGGTGGACCGCGCACTGGAAGAAGTGGGCCTGCTGCCGGAGCACAAATCCCGCTATCCCCACGAGTTTTCCGGCGGCCAGCGCCAGCGCGTAGGCATCGCCCGGGCGCTCATCATGGAGCCCAAGCTGGTGGTGGCGGACGAACCCATTTCCGCCCTGGACGTAAGTATTCGCGCCCAGGTGCTGAATCTGATGAATAAGCTGAAGAACGAAAAGAGCCTGACCTACCTGTTCATCGCCCACGATCTGAGCGTGGTTCGGTTCATTGCCGACCGCATCGCCGTGATTCATCTGGGCCGCATCGTGGAAATCGCTGAAACGGAAGAGCTGTTCGCCTACCCCATCCACCCCTATACCATTTCCCTGCTCAGCGCCGTGCCCATGCCCGACCCTATCATCGAAAAGCAGCGCGAGCCCATCGTGTATTCCGAAACCACCCAAGAAAAAACCGGCCCGGATTACGCCATGCGCGAAATCAGGCCGGAACACTATGTATACTGCACTCCCGAGCAGGCGAATGCCTACGCCGCGGCGCTGGATCAATAACACATTCATGTTTTTTCCGGGGGAACCGCTCTTTGATGCCCAAAGCGCGGTTCCCCCGTTTCCCCTCCGAGAAAGGCGATAAAAGGCTTGGCTGAAAGCAATGATTCCTCTTACGGCTTTCCTGGAAAGGGGTCTGGGGGGAACCTCAATAGACAAAAACCGTCAGCACTGCCGCGGCAAGCAGCAGCAGCAGGCCCGTAAAGAAAGGATAGTTCATACTGTCCTTTCTTTCTTCTTTTTTATCCTCTTTAAAAGCCTTGAAGGGCTTCACGTCGCCTTTCTTCAGGCTGCGTTTGGTCACGTACTCGGCAATATCAAAATCCCCGCGGCGGATCATGGAATATACGACGCCCAGAATCACAAACACCAGCCCCGTCACCGTCAGGGCGTCGATAAACTTGAGCATCTTATTTTCCGAGGATAAATAAGCGTAGACCGGATAGAGCAGCGCGGCCCCCGCGTAAATGGCAAACTGCCTGAGCTTGAAAGACCGAAAATGCATGCTTCCCGCTCCTCCCCCGCTTTTTCAGAATACGCGCAAGCAACAAAAATAATCTCTTTACTTATTTGCTTCCGCGTTCATGGCGTCGATTTGGGATTTGCGCATGATGGTGGTGCATTTGGCGCAGGGCGTCAGCTTGGCGAAAGCGCCGGTATCCAGTTCGCCGTAGGTGAATTCCGTCATGGGCAGGAAGCGGGATTTCACGCTGGGGCAGTACTGATCCTCGTGATAATACTTGCCGCCGTCGGGATTGTAGTACAGGGGGAAATCGTCGTCCGCCGGATAGGGGCGGTTGCGGCCCGTATCGTCCCAAATGAGCACCTTGGTGTTCACTTTGATGTTGTCCCACAGCCATTTGATGTTCTGGCCCTGTTCGTTGGCCGCCTTCTGCACGCGGATGCAGCCGTGGCTGGCCTTCTGGCCCAGCAGCTTCACGGTGGAGGAATAATCCCGGTTGGCGGCGGGAGTGTCCGCGTTGCCGATGTAGGGCACTTCGTGAATGGCGCAGCCGCCGTTGACGCGCATGCCGTAGGCGCACCACAGGTTGCCCGCCGCGAAGCCGCCCATTTTGCTGATCATCACAAATTCGCCGGAGGGCGTTTCGTTCCAGGACTGCTTGGAATTGTTCAGGCCCGTGGACACCAGCAGGCTGCCGATGCACTTGCCTTCCGAGAAAATGTACATGCGCTGTTCCACTTTATCGATCAGCAGGCCGTACTCCGTGCGGGGGGTAATGGTTTTCAGCAGGGAAGTTTTCACATAGCCCTGGATCAGATCGTCCGTCACGCCGTAGCCCCGGCGGCTGGCGCAGTTGGGGCCGTAAGAGGAATTGTAGGCTTCCACCAGGGTCCAGCCGTCGTCCCTGGTTTCTAAAACATGCAGGCCCTGGGAATCGTAAGTGATTTCGCCGACGATGTTGTCTTTGCCGGAGGCATTGTCCGGCGTTTTCCGAAGCTGATATACGTCCCGCTGGTCTTTGCCTTTGACCTGGCTGCTGTCGATGACCACCATGGGCTGCATCATCACTTCCCAAATGGCCGCTTCGTCAAATTCGCCGATGGGCAGGGTCCAATAGTTGCTTTCCCCGTCCATGGGGGCGCGGGCGCTGGGGATCATGGTTTCCTGCATCGGTTCCGGTGTGGGATCGGACAGAACGGTAACGGCGCCGGGCGTCACAGTCAGGGAAATCCGCTGGGCCGTACCCGTATAGCCGGTTTCGTCCGTCAGGGAAAACTGCACGGCGTATTCGCCGGGGGCGATGGGGGCGCCGTCGATCATGCCGTCCCAGCTGCCCGCGCTCTCTCCCGCGGGCACCGCCCGGGAAAGCACGGTGATCCAGGTAT
>CACWWM010000086.1 GCA_902764565.1 uncultured Eubacteriales bacterium | reverse complement strand
GCCTGGGCCATGATGTGGGCCGCGCTGTGGCGCAGCACCTCCAGTTCCAGTTCTTCGGGACATTCGGCCACATGGCCGTCGTTGTAGATGATCTTCATGATTGCTCCTCCTTGCAGATTGGTCAATTGAGAGCAGGGTACAGAGAAATAATCAAGAGTGCAGAGTACAGAGTGCAGAGAACAGATTATTAAGTGGTTGCTTTTTCAGTTATCGACATCCTTCTTCTCAGAAAAAGATCAAAGACTTGATAAATCTGTACTCTGTACTCTGAACTCTGTACTCTCCATCCTCTCTCTTTGCTCCGCGCTCCAGTTGTCGGGGGGGCATAGAAAAACAAAACGCCCGTCCCGTCATGTGAAATGAAGGGACGAGCGTGAAAATACTTTTCTTCGCCCGCGGTTCCACCCTTGTTGCCTGCGCTTTGCAGACCCCTTGATGAACGCGCGATAACGGACGCTGGCCGCCGCCGGTCGGGAGGTGGTATTTCATCCGCGGCCCATATGCTCGCACCAACCGCATACTCTCTTTCAGCCGTTGAGGAGGAAACGTGTTCTCCGTCATCCCAGAGGATGGGCCTATTATACCCCCGGGGCAAAGGGAAGTCAAGCAATTTCGACGATTTTTGCGTTAAAATTCAGCGCCGTTGGAAAAGATTCAAGCGCTTTTTCGTTTTAGCTTTCTTGGAAAAAGAACCGGGGGAAGCCGTTCTTTGACCCCAAAGAATGGTTTCCCCCGGTTTCGAGAATAGCCTACGCCGTTTCGCTTGCCAGATTGTCGAACAAAGTGTATTCGCCCAAGAAAGCCAATTTTACCGTGCCCAGGGGGCCGTTTCTTTGCTTGGCTACGATAACTTCGGCGATGTTGTCCGGCTGGGCGTCAGGCTCGTTGCGCTTGTAGTAGGCTTCCCGGTGCAGGAACATGACCACGTCGGCGTCCTGCTCGATAGAACCGGAATCGCGCAGGTCGGAAAGCATGGGGCGCAGGCTGTTGCCGCCGCGCTTTTCATTGGCGCGGGAAAGCTGGGCGCAGGCCACCAAAGGCACCTTCAATTCCTGAGCGATGGCCTTCAGGCTGCGGGAGATTTCGCTCACTTCCACCTGACGGCTTTCCGCTTTGGTGTCGGAGCCCATCAATTGCAGGTAGTCCACCACGATCATATCCAGCCCGTGATCCATCATGAGCCGACGGCAGCGGGAGCGCAGCTGCCCCGGGGTCAGGCCGGAAGTATCGTCGATATACATTTCGCTGGCGGCCAGGGGTGCCAGCTCCCGGGCCAGCTTCATCCAGTCCTCGTCCCGCAGCAGGCCCTTGCGCACCAGCTGCATATTCACCCGGGCTTCGCCGCACAGGATACGCATGGCGATCTGCTCCCGGGGCATTTCCAGGGAGAACACCGCCACCTTCTTGCCCTTGCGGACGGCGTTGGTGGCCATATTGATGGCGAAGGAGGTTTTGCCCATGGAAGGACGCGCGCCAACCAGCACCAGTTCGCCCCCGTGCAGGCCGGTGAGCAGGCTGTCCAGGCCGAAAAAGCCCGTGGGCACACCGGACACGCCGCCCTTTAAGCGGGCCAGCTCTTCCATCTGCTCGTAGGTATTGGTGAGCACGTCCCGGATGTGCTTAAGCTCTTCTCCCCCGTCCCGGCGCATGACGATATCGAAAATCTTCTTTTCCGCCAGGGACAGCACCTGGGGCAGCTCCTGCTCCTGGGCGTAGCTGGCCTGGGATATTTCCCCGGAAGCGGCGATGAGCCGCCGCAGGGTGGATTTTTCCGATACGATGCGGATATAATCCTTCACGTTCACGGTGGTGGGCACGAACTGGGTCAGCTCGATCAAATATTCGATGCCGCCCACGCCCGGCAGGGTGCCCCGGCGGGAAAGCTCGGTGTTCATGGTCACCAGATCCACCGCCATGTGGCTGGCCGTGAGCGCCTTGGCACCGTCGAAAATTTCCCGGTGCGCAGGCACGTAAAAATCATCGGCCGAGAGCATTTCCAGGGCCGAGGATACCGCGCCGCCGCTTTGCAGCATCGCGCCCAATACGGACCGCTCCGCTTCGGTGCTGTGGGGCGGAACGGCGGAAAAGCCGGAGGATGCGGGCGCGTCCATTTACTTGTCGCCTCCGGTCACGCGCACGGTCATTTTGGCGCTGATTTCCGGGTACAGCTTTACCACCACTTCGGTTTCACACACGGTGCGGATGGGTTCGGCCAGCTCGATCTTGCGCTTGTCCACTTCCACGCCGTGCTGTTCGCTGAGCGCCTGGGCGATTTCAGCCCCGGTGACGGAGCCGTACAGCCTGCCCTGCGCGCCGCTCTTGGCCACCACGGTGATCACCTTGCCGCGCAGGGAGGACGCCTTCTTTTCGGCGGCCAAACGGCGCTCCGTTTCCCGGGCGCGCTCGGCGGCCTGTTTCTTTTCCAGTTCCTTGGCCGCGCCGGGGGTGGCGTCCATGGCCAGCTTCCGGGGGAAGAGGAAATTGCGGGCGTAACCGTCGCTGACGTTCACGATCTCCTGCTTTTTGCCTACGCCCTTCACGTCGGATAATAAAATAACCTTCATTCCAAAAAGTCCTCCTTTGGCTCCGGGGGCTTGCGCAGCCCGCGGAAATTATTGATCTGATCAAACAGCCCGGCGATCATGGGAATGGCGGTGCCGGACAGCAGCAGCGGGATCAGCACGCGCCAGAAGCGCTTGCTGCCCCGTTTCTTTTGCACGAAGTTCACCACGGCCAGCCCCTGGATGGTAAAGATGGCGGAAGCCGCGCCGTAGAGCAGCACGCCCGCCGTTTCCAGGGCGGGGGTATCGCTGGTGCGCAGCAGATAGCCCGCGATCAGCGCCACGCCCACCTGCCAGCCCATGCCCCGGGGAATGTGCCATTGGTGAAAGGGCGGCATGCCCAGGTCGTTGAAATTGACGGGCCGCTTCTTTTCACCCTCGGTTTCTTCGTCAGGCGCATCGTTTCGCAGGAACGCCCGCTTTTCCTCCGCCAGAAACCCAAACCGCAGGGACAAAAGCAGGCAGGCCGTACCGCCGGTGATGCTCTGGCTCACGATCAGGTGCGGGGCCATGCCGCGCATCATGGCAGTGATCAGGCTGCGCACGGAAAGCAGCATATCCGCCCGGGCGGCGGCAGAAAGCCGGAAGCCCCCCGCCACCTGCATCAGCGCGCCGCCCGCCAAATCGCTCTTCAGGTCGATCAGGCCCATGGAATACAGCTGATAGAGCATCAAATCGCCCATATCCCAGCTTTCCAGGAAGGAGGCCACCGCGTTGCCCGCGCTGGTGTACAGGTCTCCCCCGGCCATGCTCTGGGCCAGCAGGAACACGGCGGTCAGCGCCGCCGCATGCGCGACGATGACGGTCAGCAGGCTTTTCCAAAAAGGAACCTCAAAGCGCATGACGATCAGGAAAGCGGCAAACACAGGCACAAGGTACAGCGCCGAAAGCATCAGCCCCTGGGGGCCGGTGAGGAACGCCATACAGGCCATGGCCGCCGCAAGGCCCGCCAGGGCGGACGCCAGGCCACACACCGTCGTGACCAGGCACAAAGCGGCGGGCAGCAGATATAGAATCATCAGCGAAGCATACAGGGCGGGCAGCGGCCCTAAAATGCGCTGTCCCGGCAGCATCAAAAACAAAAACGGCAGGGCGACCAATAAAGCGCCCGTCACGCAGGCTTTCACGGACCGAACCATGGGAAGCTGTTTTTCCATACACGCTCCTTTTTACGCGCGGACGCATCCGGCAAAAAATCGCAGTCTTTTCCATTCAATATTTTACTTTTTCACGCCGGTTTTGTCAATCAAAAAGGCAGCCGATCCCGCGCATCGATAAAAAGTCAAAAAAAGCGCCGGATTTTCCGGTTTTTATTTGACAGAACGGGCCGGATTTGGTATGATGTACAAAAGCAGACAATATAACAGGAAAGGAATGAATGTCATGGCGATTCAGCTTTTTAAGTATCCCACCAGCAATTCCAGCCTGAGCCTGCGCGTGGCCCGGGGCCATTTCGCCACCAGCCACAGCCATATCAATTATTATATCGACCTTACCATGACAAAACACCGCCTGTCCGAAGCCCGTGAGGCCGCCGTGGAGCTGGCGGCGCATTTTAAGCCCTCCACCATCATCGACACCATTCTGTGCCTGGACGGCACGGAGGTGGTGGGCGCGTGCATGGCCAGCGAGCTGACCCGGGCGGGCTTCATGAACATGAACGCCCACCGCACCATTTACGTGGTCACCCCCGAGCATACCAGCGGCAGCCAGCTTCTTTTCCGGGATAATTCCGCCCCCATGATCGTGGGCAAGCACGTGCTGGTGCTGGCCGCGTCGGTCACCACGGGCTACACCGCCCAGGCCGCCATCGAGGCCATCCGCTATTACAGCGGCATCCCGGTGGGCATCTGCGCCATTTTCACCTGCGAGGACGAATGCGAGGGCTTCCCCATCGAAGCCATTTTCAACGCCAAGGATACGCTGACCGATTACCAGAGCACCAGCAGCCACGACTGCCCCCTGTGCAAGGCGGGCTATAAGCTGGACGCCATGGTGAACGCCTACGGCATTTCCAGCTTCTGAGGACGGATTGAACATGGAAAAACTGATTGCCCTTACCTTTGACGACGGCCCCAACACGGAAATCACGCCCCAGGTGCTGGATCTTTTATCGGAGTACGGCATCCAGGCTTCCTTTTTCCTGATCGGTGCCAGCATCACTCCCGAATCGGCACGGATGGCCCGCCGTGCATGGAAAATGGGCTGCGAAATTGAAAACCATTCCGTCAGGCACGATCCCATGGGCGGCATGACGCCGGAGGAAATCCGCCGCGAAATCGACGGCTGTACGGAAAAAATCGTGGAAATCACCGGCGAAAAGCCCCGCTTTTTTCGCCCGCCGTATATTGACGTAAGTCCTGCACTGTTCGATACCGTAGAACTGATCTGCATTTGCGGCCGTGGCTGCCAGGATTGGGAGCCAGCTGTGCCCGCGGAGGAAAGGGCCCGCAGCCTGCTTTCCACGGTACAGGACGGCGATATCATCCTGCTGCACGATATGCCGGGCAATACCGCCACCGTGGAAGCGCTGCGCACAGTCATTCCGGCATTGCTGGAACGCGGCTTCCGCTTCGTCACCTGCGGTCAGCTGTTTGCGGAAAAAGGCGTTATCCCCCTCCGCGGCGGCATGTACAGCAACGTGCTGCACAGAATCCCGGCGGAAGATTGCTGCGCCTCCCCCGGCTGAAATTTCTTACCCAAACACGGGCTTGACTTTTTCCCCATTCATCGGTATACTAATCCTCGGTTTCCGTTGGCCTTTGTCCGTGCGGAAACCGTCTCTGGAGGTGTATCGAAGTGGTCATAACGGCCCTGACTCGAAATCATGTCCTCCAAGTGGAACACCCCCTGGCGCAACCCTTTATTTTTCAAGGCTTCCAGCCCATTGAATGGGTTAGTATTTCTCGCTTTCTCTCCTGTTTTTCTCTCCAATTTCCGGGGCGAAAATCGGGGTGAAAATACCCTGGAGCGGTATCGAAGTGGTCACAACGGGACTGACTCGAAATCAGTTGAGGGCTTACCCCCTCCGTGGGTTCGAATCCCACCCGCTCCGCCATCGACCCGTCTGAAACGTAGATTTCAGGCGGGTTTTCGCCATTTTGGAGAGCTTTTGTGGCGTGCATCATTTTTGGGCCTCCTTTACATGATTTTTGGTCATGTCCGGTATAAACACATCTTTTTTAGGAGAGAAAAGAGGAGAGAAGAAGCAAGTTACTCCGCTGCCGGTACGATCTCCGTCGCCTTTAGCCCCAATCCTGCCAGCATTGCTTCCGCAGAGGAAACCTTCGATTGGAAGTCCAGGTGCGCGTAGATGTTCGCCGTTGTGGAGAAGTCACTATGCCCCAGCCACTCCTGAATCTGTTTCATCGGCACGCCATTCGCCAGAAGAACCGAGGCACAGCTATGACGGAGGTCATGAAATCTAATCACCCGCATCCCTTTTCGCTTCAAAAAACCTGGGAAAGCGTTGGTAATGTAGGATGGACTGGTGCGGACTCCAAGCTGATTGACGCAAACATAATCCAGAAAATCCGTGCAGTACGCTTTTCCGCAAAGCCGTCTGAATTCATTCTGCTCAGCCTGTTTTCTAAGAAGAAGCTCCTTAAATGCAGGCACCAGCGGCAGCGTTCTAAGGCTGGATTTTGTCTTGGTGGTATCAGAAGCCAGGTCGATTTCCTTCCCATCCACTTCTATTGCCGCGACTGTGTGGTTGATCGTCAGAGTGTTGCTCTCAAAGTCAATAGCGCTCCACCGCAATCCGATACACTCGCTTCTCCGCAGTCCATAGAAAGTGGCCAGCTTTACCGGAATCTCTAGTTCCGTTCCCTCTACCAGATCAAACAGCTTATTGATCTCCTCGCTGTCATAGAAACTGGGGGTAAAGGCATTCTTCTTCGGACGATCCACTTTGTCCGCCGGATTGACGGGAATCATATCCGTCTTCACAGCGTATTTCAGTGCTTTGTGAATGATGGCATGATAGTGAATGACCGTGTTGGGCGAAACCCGTTCCAACTGCTGCAAGTAGAATTCCTGAATGTCGCTTGCCTGTAACCCGATCAGGGTGAATCCTTTTTCCTCAAAGTAGGGGCGGATCGGTTTATTCAGCAACTGACAGTAGGAAGCATAGGTCGCCGGTTTGACTGTCGTCTTCGCAATTTTGATCCACCTGTCAAGAAAGTGTACGAAGGAAATATCCACATCCGCGGGCATTTCCTGATCGTCCTCCTGAACAGGCGGCACAAACTTTCGGCGAATCTCCGTCAGCATCGCTTCCGCCCGTTTCTTGTTGCCCTTGACAGCTAAGCCAGTGGGAACCCATTTGGTACAGCGTTTTCCGTTCTTGTCCTTGTAGCTGAGAACCGCATAGAACAGTCCTCCTTTTTCTTGCAGATGTCCTGCTACCATAATTATCCTCCTTCCGATTAAGCAGGCATCCCCTTGCTGATTGGCAAGGATAGAATACAACATTATCAGAATGGATGCAATGATGCCGATCAGTTCTTTACAGTTATCATTTTCAAATAGGACAGGACATGGATTTTGGGTATCCGGTATGTTCGCCCTACTTTCATGGCTGTGATTGCTCCTTGTTTCAGTAGCTTGTACCCTGTTTTGCTGCTGATTCCAAGGATTTCGCTCATCTGGTCTATGTTCATTACATCAGGATAATCTTTTATTCTGACATTATTTGTGTGTTTTTCTATCATTATTGAACGCTCCTCTAATAAAATTAAGCAGCTATTCTCTATGTTACTATGTGTTAAGCCAGCATCAGGCGTACCGCAATACGCCCGATGCTGGCCGACGTATGTAAATTGATTATTTCAAATAGCGTTCATGTAATGTGCTTCGTTTCATAAATACTTGCAGGCAGCGGCTGGCACACCGCAGCATAGCCCCACCATGCCGATGCTTTCCAAAGGCTGTCGCACAGGGTCGGGTCTCTCTCCTTCCGGGAGGGCCTTTTGTCGTTAGGAAGTCTCATTATCTTCACTGTGGCTTGAATTGCTTCTCCTGCCAAGCAAAGCAATTGAAAAACATAAACCCCATAATTATATAGGGACATATGATTTCTCCCGCCATCGTGATAGGTGTTCCTGCAAGTATCTGGTATTCAGTTTTCAAGATTCAAAGCAAAAATGGCGTTTATATGATATAGTCTTTTCCAAGACGTTTTACTTCAAGAAGCAAACGTATGATTTGCTCCATGATTATAGCGTCGTATCCCTCAATCCAAATGTTTCTTTTCTTAATGGCGTCTCGCATTTGCATCAACATAACCGCGTGCTTAGCGAAAACCGATTGAGATTGAAGGAGAGCCAGACGATATCCACCATTTCGGCCAGGCCGGGATTCAATATGGAAGTAGTTCTCCAAACTATCAATATCAGCCCGTATTGTGCTTTTTCTGCCAGCATCTACCAGCGAAACCAGCGCATCGAGTGTAATAAAGTCAGTTTGTCGGGACAGTATGACGATTATCCTGAACCGACGTTCATCAATCGTCATACCAGACACCCTCCTCTCCCACTTGATCCTGCCACTTTCTATTGTACACTTCAATGTGCCAACTCGAATGACACATATCCAATTTCCAAAATTTTTTTTCCATAACGTCCTCCGATGCTCTTTTGTGGCTTTTTGCAAACGGCATTCCAAATGTCGGGGAACGTATGTGGACACTGTTTTCTTTTTCCTGGAGCATTACTTTCCAGATAAGAACATAAACAACCTTTCTATGTTTTTTATTGTATGAATGTAAAATATTTGACGTTATTTGTCGAAATAAAAAATGCAGATGAACGATTGTCCATCTGCATCCACAACGCCCATTTTTTATTCTATTTCTTTCTCGTTTCCTCGCATGTTGAATTATGCTGAATTTTGTCAATAATAAAAGTGCAGGTAGCCTTTCGACTATCTGCACATACTGTTGAACGAATGAGA
>CACWWM010000085.1 GCA_902764565.1 uncultured Eubacteriales bacterium | reverse complement strand
TTATTTTTCTTTCTTTTGTATTTTCCGAACATTTCATAGTTCATTCTCTTTTCTCATTTTCGCCATATGTCCGTACAATTTAACAAGTGTCCGGCATAAACGTTCGTATTTTAAAAGAACACATGTTCTCATTTTGCTTTTCTTCTTTCGTCTGAAAACAAAAAAAGAAGGCCGAAGCCTCCTTCGTCACAGCATTCAAAGCAGATAGCCATACACCGCCCAGAAATGGAAAACGTACCGGCCAGGCAGAACAAATGGAACACGGAATGCATATATTTTTTCTTTGCGCCCATGCCGTACAGCACCGCGCCAACGGAATACATGGCCCCGCCCAGCACCAGGAACAGTACGCCCTGCCGCCCCATGGTTTCCATCAGCCGGGGAACGCCCAGCAGGATGCTCCAGCCGCTGACCAGATGGCAGACCACCGACAGCGCCTTGAACCGATCCACCCGGATGGCGTTGAACACGATACCGGTCACCGCGAAAGCGGCTACCACGGAAAACAGCGTCCAGCCCAGCGCTCCGCCCACCCCCAGCAGGGAAACGGGCACATAGGTGCACAGCACCAGCAAAAACACGTTGCAATGGTCGATCACCCGCAGCACCTTTTTCCCCTCCGTGCGGCGGGACAGAGCATGGTACACGCAGGAAATCACATACAGCAGCACCATCGCCGCCCCGAACAGGCTGACGGAAACCACCGCCAGCGCGCCCCTGGCCCGCAGCAGCATCAGCACCAGCCCCCCAACGCTCAGCAGCCCGCCGATCCCATGGGATACCGCGTTAAAGATTTCCTCCCCCAGGGTGTAATGGGGAATGCGAATGTTCAGCCTTGCCCGCGCTTCGGTCATGGCGTGTTTCCTCCTGATAAATAAAATCAAAAACCGCGCAACATAGTTTTCAATACTATGTTACGCAGTTCTCTGTATTTTGTCAAGAGATTTTTTGCTTTGACGTCGCTTTTTGTTTTCAGGCTTCAGCCGGTTTCTCGCCGCTCAAGATGTTCTTGCCGAAATCCTCCGGCGGCATGGGATGGGAGAAGTAATAGCCCTGCACCAGCGCGCAGCCCAGTTCCTTGAGCAGATTCATCTGGCTTTCGGTTTCCACGCCCTCCGCCACCACGGGCACCTTCAGAGTTTTGGCAATTTCCAGGATCAGCTGCACCAGATGAACGTCCTTATCGTCCCGGCCCAGGTTCTGAATAAAGGTCTTATCCATTTTCAGCACGTCCACCGGCATGGACGAGAGCATGTTCAGAGAGGAATAGCCGGTTCCGAAATCGTCCATTTCGATTTCGTAGCCCTTGGCGCGAAGGCGCTCGATCAGCGCCACCAGGTGCTCGGCGTTGTCGGTATAGGCGGATTCGGTCACTTCCAGCTTGAGGGACTTGCGGTCCAGCTTGTTCCGCTCCACCAGATCCTCCAGCACGCTTTCCAGCGCGGGATCGAACACGTCAAGCCTTGACAGATTAACGGAAACGGGCACGGTGACGCCGTACTGATCGCGCCAGCGGGCGATCTGCTTGGCGGCTTCCGCCCACACGTAATGGTCCACCATACTGATCCGCCCGTCCCTTTCAAAGAGGGGAATGAACTGATCCGGCGGGATCAGGCCCAGCTCGGGATGGTGCCAGCGCACCAGCGCTTCGGCGCTGCACAAAACAGGCGTATTGCCCTGCACGTTGTATTTGGGCTGATAGTACACCTCAAACTGGTGATCCTCCACCGCCCGATGCAGATCGTTCAGCAGCCGCTGTTCCTGCATTTCCTTATCGCGCATTTTCTGGTTGTACACGATCAGGCGGGTCTGATACCCCTTGCGCGCCATGTTGCAGGCCGACCAGGCCCGGTCAAACTGCTGGCCGGGCTCCGTGTCCGCCTGCCAGGGCATCACGCCCATGAACAGACGCACGCTGACATTGCGGGACAGCTCGTTCAGCCTGTTCTGCAAACGGTCGAACAGTTGCTGATACTCGTCCATGTGCTCGCAGTAGATATCGAAGCGGTCGCCGTCAAAGCGGCTGGCGATGCCGTCCCTTTCGCCCAGGAAGGTGCGGATCTCGCCGCCGATGAGCCGAAGCACAAAATCGCCGAATTCCCGGCCGTGCAGCGCGTTGACGGAATGGAAGCGCTCCACGTCGATCACGATGGCGTCCATGGGCTTCTCCGGGTCTTCCTGGTGAAGCCGATTGGCGTACTGGAAGAAAAAGCCCTTGTTATACAGCGCGGTCAGGGGGTCCAATTCCGTGGCGTTGATCAGTTTTTCCCCTTCGTTGGCCCGCCGGGCGTTTTTCAGGCTCTGCATCAGAAGCACGATGATCGCCACAAACACCGCGGTGATCACAAAAATGACGGACGCGCTGTTTTCCCTGATGAACCCTAAAGCAGAAACCTTTTCATCCTGATAGGAGTAGCTGGCGATCATGGCGTCCACCGACGCGCCGGGGATCAGGCCGATGGTTTTATTCAGGATGGAATACAGCTGGTCGCTGCCCCTTTTCACGACGAAGGACTGGGCCATCGTTTTGCCGGTGGCGACGGCGGTCAGGCCGTACTGATCCATCACGGAGTTGAACTCGAACAGCCGGTAATTGCCCACCAGACAGCAATTCGCTTCCCCGCCGCGCACGGCCCGGAAGCATTCCTCGCTCCCGTTGTAACGCATGATGTTCCAGGCGGGGAAGTTATCCTTGATGAATTCTTCGCAGCTCACGTCGCCCATAGCGATGGCCACGGTGGTTTCCGGCCAGGACAAAGCGTTTTGCCGGTCCGCGTTTTTCACCACGGCGTACAGCTCCGTCCGCGCCAGGGGCGAGGTGGCGACCAGGCCCATTTCTTCCGCTTCGTTGGAACTCAGGTTCACGGGGAACACACAGTCGATATCCCCATCCTGCAGCGCCTTCAGGGCGGATTCCACCGTGGCGTAGGCCATGGGAACAAATTCCACATCCGCGTTTTTCACCACGGCGGCCGCCTGCGCAAAATAATCCTTCAGCGCGCCGGTAAACTCGCCCGTCAACAGATCCACGTCGCAGAAGGGAAGATACCCCGCCCGATACCCCACGCGGATCGGACCGTGGGCGGAAAGCCACTCCAGCTCGACGGAGGTGATGAAGGTGTTCACGCCGCTGCCGCGCACGTACTGATCGAACAGCTGCTGATTGTAAAAGCGGTTTTCATCCTGAATCCTGCCCATGGCGGTATTCAGTTCGGCCAGCAGATCCGAACGCGATTTGCTGACGGAAAAATAAAAATCAGATTGGCCGATCTTGCTCACGGGTGTACAGGCGCTGTCGTTTCCATAAGCGTCGATGGCCACGTAAACGTCGATTTCGCCATCGTACAGCATTTGCATGCATTCCACTTCGGTGACGGACAAGGGCAGCAGCTCCGCCTGAACCCCATGCTCCGCGGCCCAATCCACAAACATTTCCGCCTGTACGCTGCCTTCGTTCACGCCCACCCGTTTGCCGTTGAGCGACGCCAGGTTTTCGGGTGTAATGGCCTGGTTGCTGCTGGAAATAAACGCGTAATAGCTTTCCGTGCCCATGGGCAGGGAGGAAAACAGCATGCGCTCCGTCCGGTCCTGGGTAAAGGAAACGTCGCTGAGCAGGTCGATTTTGCCAGCCTCCAGCAGTTTCATCAGCTCGGGCCAGCTTCCCTCCACATATTCATACGTCCAGCCGGTATAAGCGGCGATTTTCTGCTGGTATTCATAGGCGTAGCCGGAGCGCCTGCCAAGCTGATCCTTTTGATTAAAGGGCGAATCGTACCAGCCCACGCGCACGGTCTTCGCCGCCGGTTCCTCCGAAAATGCCCCCGGCGCGATCAGGGCCAGCGCCAGCATGGCGCACAGCGCCGCCAAAATCAGGCGTTTTCCATTGATCTTGTTCGCTTTGATGCCTTTCATCAGCATCGCTTCCTCCCCTGTGCTCACATCATTCTGCTCCCGGGTATAAATGCCCGATGCTATTATACGGGATTCTTGCGCGAAAGACAAGGGAATCCTTTCATATTAAGCGCAGAAAATACAGAATTACAGAAAAGGATGCGGCTGAAAAGCGGGCGGAAGAAATCCGCCCCTCGTTTTACCGGCTGCTCTTTCTCGTTTCAAAGTCCTCTTCGATCTTTTCCTTCCAGCTGGCGGAAAGGGGCATGCTCATTCGAACGGAGCAGACCGCCTTGCTGACCTCCTGATAATTCAGCGCCTGACCCTGGCCGTCGTTGCGGAAGGTGACGGCGCGGTCGTGGCCGATGCCGAAATGGGCCGCCGTTTCCACCGCGTCGATATTGGCCCCTAAGAACAGGAATTCCCAGCCGTATTTTTCTTTCTGCCGGTTCACCATTTCCCTGACCCGCGCGGCGGAATACCGATGGCTGGCGTTTTCCATGCCGTCCGTGGTGATCACAAACACGGTATGCTCGGGACGGTCCTCCTCCCGGGCGTATTTGTGCACGCTTCCGATGTGATGGACGGCCCCGCCGATGGCGTCGATCAGCGCCGTGCAGCCGCCCACGCAATATTGCTTATCCGTCATGGGTTCGATTTTGCGCAGGTCCGCGCGGTCATAGATCACGGTGCTTTCATCGGAAAACAGCACGGCGGAAACCAGCGCTTCACCCGGCTCCTTTTTCTGGCGCTCGATCATGCTGTTGAAGCCGCCGATGGTATCGGCTTCCAGCCCGGCCATGGAGCCGCTTTTGTCCAGAATGAACACCAGCTCCGTCAAATCCTTTTTCATGAAAAGTCCCTCCCGTTTGTGTGATCGCAGGGTTTTTTCGCCCCTGCAAACGGATCATACACAAAATGGAGGGAAAAAAGGTCGCCTGATATGCGACAGTTTTTGGCATCAGTTTGCGCCGGAGCCTAACAGCGGCATGTCGTAATGGAACAGCACCTCGTTGATTTCATAAATATCGTATTTTTCGGAACGGATGAAATATTCCAGGATGATATCGAATTTGCTGCTGTGGGACAGGGCGAAGCCCGCCTTTTGCAGCAGATTTTTCGTTTCCGAAAGATTCAGCCCCAGGGAAACCGCGAAGGCGAACACCGTGGGCTTGCTGGGCTTATAGGCCGGATTGGAACGGATTTTGCTGAACAGCTTGCGGTCCACGTTGGCCTTCTTATAGCATTGAGCGTCGGTGAGCCCTTTTTGGTCGATCAGCTCCAGGAGCATTTCGGAAAAGCCCTTGTCCGCTTTTTTCAGCATATCGTCCAGGTCGGGCATAGAGGCCGCTTTGGGAGGGGACATTGGTTTCGGGGCCGCCTGCGCTTCGCCGAACGCCGAGCCCAGGGCCTGATCCAGCTCCAGGGCAGCCCTTTCATCGCTGTGCCAAAGGCGCTCACGGGCGTATTCCACGTTCTTTTGAACGTGCGTTTCGGCGTAAACGTCGTCGATGTATTCCTGCACGTCCCGGAACAGCTTTTTCCCGGTCAAAAATTCCGTGTGGCCGAAAACCACCAGGTACACCGTCAGGTCGTGGTCGTTCAGGTATTGGGTGATGGCGTCCACCGCCACGGTCATGGCCTCGTCCTTGGGGTAGCCGTAGGCCCCCGCCGAAATCATGGGAAAGGCCACCGTTTCGCATTGGTACGCCGAAGCCAGCTCCAGGGAATGGCGGTAGCAGGCCGTCAGCAATTCCTTTTCCCCGTTTTGCCCGCCGTGCCAGATGGGGCCCACCGTATGGATCACGTATTTTGCGGGCAGACGGCAGCCCTTGGTGATCTTTGCCTCGCCCGTTTTGCAGCCGCCCAGGGCCATGCATTCCTTTAACAGCTCCGGCCCCGCGGCCCGATGAATGGCCCCGTCCACGCCGCCCCCGCCCAGCAGGGAGGGATTGGCCGCGTTCACGATGGCGTCCACCTTCATTTTCGTGATATCGTTCCGGACGATTTCAAACGGCATACGGCACATCCTTTCTTTTCCAAAGTTCTTTCCATATTATAGCACAATTTGCGCTCCATGGGAATGAAATCCGCGATTCGCTCACCGGCATAAAGGCTTTCCTTTCCACGCCGTTTTTTTCTCCTTAATACGGAGCCGCAAAAACCGCCCCGCGGACGATCCTTCGACAAAAAGACGCCCGCGGCAGCCATGGCGGGCCCGTTTGCTCAGCAAAAAAATCAACTGAAACGGAAAGAATGGACGTCTTGCTCCCCGGTCAAAAGGAACGATATAATGAATGCAGAAAAAATGCAGGCGGCAATGTCCTGCAACTAATAAGGAGGAGACTCAACAATGAAACGGCTGGCGTTTTTCCTGTCCCTGATCATGGTGATCACCGCGGTCACCTGCACCGGCGCTCTGGCGCAGGGGTATCAGCAGCATCTGCCCATCGAACCCACCTTCGAGACCATGGAAGAGGTGCACGCGAACGGGCCCGCCCTGTTCAGCCCCATCTACAATAAGGAATTCGTGACGGACCCCGCCATGGAAACCTATCCCGCCGGCACCACCTATGTGTACCGCGCCAACACCTACACCGGCCTCACCGCGGGCTATCGCATGAACACCAACATCCTGGTGTACACGGACGAGGAAATTGCCGATAAGGACGCCGCCCTGGCGTACTTAAAGGGCCTTGGCATCACCGCTATGATCGACGAAGCGGGCGGCAGCGCCGTGCTGGTGACCCCCGCCAATAAGGCCGCCGGCTTCGGCGCGGCGGATCAGTACGCCTATTATCAGCTCCAGTCCGCCATGTGCAACCTGGGCGGCGGCGTATGGGGCGGCCACGGTTACATCGACAACTACTACTACGGCGGCGTGACCAACCGTTACCTGATCGGCGTGAACGGCGGCGCTTCCTTCCTGTGCAACTATGTGGCGCCCCAGCTGGACTACATCGGCCGCGTCGCGGGCATGATGCTGGTGAACGCCGACATGGAGCACATCCTGAACGTGGCGGTGCCCGTGCCGGTGTACCTGGTGAACGCTTCCGACATGGTGTTTGACAAGTTCCAGGAAGTGAACGGTGCTTACGCCTGCGAAGCCACCGAAGGCAAGACCGTGTTCTACAACCAGCAGTTCCCCGTGCGCAAGGTGGCCGTGGCCGCCGAAGGCAAGAACCTGGCCGAATACGTGAACGACGCTTACTATTCCCTGCTCATCAAGGCTATGCGCACCCCCGTGGTGAAGAGCGGCCTGTTCACCTCCGCCGGTGAATACAGCGGCTATGCCTTCAACCAGGCCCCCTACACCCTCACCGCCCGCAGCGCCATCCTGAACGGCAAGACCCCCGACGGCATCGTGGTGACCGAGCATCAGGAAGAGCGCTTCTCCGAATTCCAGGCGGAAAACGGCGAATACCTGAACACCTGGTATGAATTCCTGCCCGAAGAAGTGCTGAACGGCACCGCCAAAGAGCACAGCATCCCCCTGATCCTGTCCAACCACGGCGGCGGCGACGACCCCGTGCAGGCCACCGACGAACTGGGCCTGATCACCCTGGCCGGCAAGGAACGCATCGCCATCGTGGCGGCCCGGTACGCTACCGACGTGCCCGGCGGCGGCATCTTCGGCGCTTCTCCCTTCGACGTGAACGGCAAGGCCCTGCCCGCCCTGGTGCGCTACATGCTGGAAACCTATCCCGCCCTTGACCCCGCCCGCGTATACGCCACCGGTTACTCCATGGGCGGCGCCGCCACGGTGGAAGCTGTGGAATGCGCTCCCGAACTGTTCGCCGCCGCCGTGCCCATGGCCGCCGGTACCCCCTGGGGCCTGCACGTGCCCACGGAAGAAGAAATCGCCGCCTTTGACAAGCTGGACGTGGCCATGATGTTCACCACCTCCCAGTTCGACCTGGACGGCGCGTACAACCAGGCGGCGGGCATCCTGGGCCAGGGCTATCAGGACGCCATCAACCTGTTCGCTCAGTTCAACGGCCTGGGCGCCATCGAATACGACTTTGATACCTATCCCACCGTGGGCTTCAAGACCGACAAGATCGTATCCAAGCTGCTGAACGACGAATACGAGAACGTGACCTGGTACAAGAACAACGAAGCGGGCGCGCCCGTGCTGGCCGTCAGCTTCACCGAGCTGCTGCCCCATGGCCTGCATCCCGATTACGGCATGGAAATCGCCTGGAACTATATGAAGCAGTTCTCCCGGAACACGGAAACCGGCGAACTGATCTATACCCCCAGCGCCAAGTAAACCCTCCTTTTCATTGGCCCGCCTCCCGTCGCTGTCCTCAGCGGCGGGAGGCATTGTTTT